>DASVDY010000193.1:0-28966 GCA_036380855.1 Rhodanobacteraceae bacterium | reverse complement strand
CGGGCACCCGATGGAGAGGTGGCAGAGTGGTCGAATGCGCCGGATTCGAAATCCGGTTTACGGTTTTACCGTAACGTGGGTTCGAATCCCACCCTCTCCGCCAGAAACAAAAACGCCCCTCGCGGGCGTTTTTTGTTTCTGAGGGACGGGCGGGTGGACGAACCCACCCGGGTTCGACAAATTCGTCTGGAGCGAATTTGGACAGCCGGAGGCTGGCCCCGAGCGCAGCGAGGGGTGAGGCTCAGGGATGAGCCGAGCAATCCCACCCTCTCCGCCAGAAAACGAAAACGCCCCCTCGCGGGCGTTTTCGCTTTCAGTGACAAGCGCCTCAGGCATCCGAAATGCCTGCCGTGCTAACTTCCGCAGTGCGGAAGAAAGCACAGGGAGCCGCGATGATCGAATTCGGACACGCCACCCACGTCGGGCTGCGTCGCGCCCACAACGAGGACACGTACTGGGCGGATGGCTCGCTGGGGCTGTGGCTGGTGGCCGACGGCATGGGCGGCCATGAGTACGGCGAGGTGGCCAGCGCGGTGGCGCGCGACACCCTGGTGCGCGAAATCGGCGAAGGCCGCTCGTTGTCGGACGCGATCCGCGCGGCGGACGAGGCGATCATTTCGCTCTCGCAACGCCGCAAGGAAGCGCTGCCGATGGGCACCACCATCGCCGCGTTGCGGGTGCAGGACGGTGCGTACGAAGTCGCCTGGGTGGGCGACAGCCGCGTGTACCTGTGGCAGAGCGACGCACTCAGGCAGTTGTCGCACGATCACTCCTACGTGCAGGAGCTGGTCGCCCAGGGCGCGATCAGCGCCGAGCAGGCGCGCAGCCATCCGCATCGCAACATGGTGACCCAGGCATTGGGCATCACCGATCCGCAGGAGCTCCACGTCGAGACGCGTACCGGCGAGCTCGAACCGGGCATGCAGTTCCTGATCTGCAGCGACGGCCTGACCGAAGAGGTGGACGACGACGCGATCGCGACCGTGCTCGCACGCAGCGAACTGGCTGCGCAGGAATGCGTGGAACACCTGGTCCTGGCCGCGCTGGATTCGGGCGGCAGCGACAACATCACGGTGTTGCTGGTGCGCGTGCGCTAAACGACGCTCTCCAGCGCAGGCTCCGGCTCGCTCTCGGCCTCCAGCCGTTTCCACAGGCTCCCCGCCTTGCAGGCCTTGTCGAGCGCTGCAAGCCGCACGGCATGGGCGTCTTCCGCTGCTGCATCCGCGCGCAGCACGCGCAGCTTCACCGGCAGCGCGACCGGCACCGCAAGTTCGACCGCCGCGGCCGGCGCTGCGGACGCAAAGCCGAGCGCAGTCTGGCCGGCCGTCATCGCCAGCCACACTTCCGCCAGCAGCCGCGCGTCCAGCAGCGCGCCGTGCAGCTCGCGATGGGTGTTGTCCACGCCCAGCCGTTTGCACAGTGCGTCCAGCGTGTTCTTCTGGCCCGGGAACTTCTCGCGCGCCATCGCCAACGTGTCCACCACCGATGCGTGGTCGGAAACGCGTCCGCGCTGCGGGGCTGCGAGCGCGAGCTCGGCGTCCAGGAAGCCCACGTCGAACGCCGCGTTGTGGATCAGAAGTTCCGCGCCGCGGATGAATTCCAGCCACTCGTCCACGATCTCGGCGAAGCGCGGCTTGTCCAGCAGGAACTCGTCGCGGATGCCGTGCACGGCCACGGCGCCAGGATCAATCGGCCGCTCGGGATTGAGATAGCGGTGGAACGTCCGCCCGCTCGGGCGTCGTTCGACCAGCTCCACGCAGCCGATCTCGATGACGCGATGGCCGCGCCCGGCTTCGAGACCAGTGGTTTCGGTGTCCAGCACGATCTGGCGCATGGGAGTCAATGTCCTGATGCGCGTCCATGCGCGGGTGAAAGCGGCCAGGGCCGCCATCCATGTCCGACAGCTCCGCGGCCGCAGTTCTCGAAAGAAGCACCGTTCATCGAAACTTCTCGGCCTGCTTGCGGGCGGCGCGATCCACGATCTCGTTCTCGACGTGACCCGAATGCCCGCGCACCCAGCGCCAGCTTACCCGATGCCTTGCCGCGGCCGCTGCCAACCGCTCCCACAAATCCTGGTTCTTGACCGGCTTCCGGTCGGCGGTGCGCCAGCCGTTGGCGCGCCAGCGCGGCAGCCACTGCTCGATGCCCTGGCGCAGGTACTGCGAATCGGTGCTGAGCTCCACCTCGCAGGCCCGGGTCAATGCTTCCAGCGCGGCGATCGCCGCGAACAACTCCATGCGATTGTTCGTGGTTGCTTCCTCGCCGCCCTCCAGCAGCTTTTCGTGCGCGCCGAAACGCAGCAGCGCGGCCCAGCCGCCAGGACCGGGGTTGCCGAGGCAAGCCCCGTCGGTGAAGATCTCCACGGCACTCATGCCCTGGTTCTCTGCGCGCCCGGTGCCCACGGCACCTGCTCGCGCGCACTGCGGGTTCGCCTCGCCTGGAGCCGCCGCACCACGCCGTGGCTGTCGCGCTTGCGCGCCTTCAACACATACACCGCGCCGACGGCTTCGGCACTCCAGCGCGGGAGACCCTGCATGCCGTTGGCACGAGGCCAGGGCGCGCCGCAACGCCATTGCGCGCGCACCATCAAGCCGTTCGCCCGCAGGGTTCCCTGCAAACGACCGGGCGGAACCACCTGCAACGATTGCTCGCCCTTGCGACTCCTGCGCAGCAGCCACGGCCGCCACAGCGAAATCGAGTGGAATTCCAGCGCGAACAGCAGTCCGTGCGAGGCCAGCACGCGCGCCGATTCGGCCACCAACGGCTGGGCCGGGGCGCCGGCGCCGAGCAGATGGCGGATCAGCACGAGGCTGAAGCTGCCATCCGAGAACGGCAAGGCATCCACTTCTGCCCGCAGCGGGCCCGAGAGCCGCCGCCCTCCGTCGGAAAGCCTCATCACCGTCCAGCGGCCGATGCCGGGGACCTGCGGGATCGGACCGTCGGTCGCATCCAGCAGCAGGGCATCGGAACCGGTCACCCCGTCCAGCAACGACGCGCATTCGGCCGCCGTCTCGGCCATCAGGGTGGCGAGCGCAGGATGGGCCTTTTGCGTGGAAAACGATGCCTGCATCAATAGTTGCAACCGGATGATCCAGCCCGTTCGAGATTTTGCCGAGGTCGGGACTTCAAAGTCCCGCCGCTGATTGTCCGCGATTGGGCAGTGAACGTTAACAGGTCGCTAACTTCGCCTGAAAAAACCGCTGTTACAGTCGGGCTTCCGCCCGCGGGCCCGCCAAGGTACTGCATGTTGACGCTGAGCCCCCTGCCTGCATTGGCCGACAACTATATCTGGATGCTTGCCGACGAAATGCGCGGCAGGGCGCTGGTGGTTGATCCGGGCGAAGCAGCTCCGGTGCTCGACGTGCTCGAGGCAAGAAACCTGCGGCTGACCGCGGTTCTGCTGACGCATCACCATCCCGATCATATCGGTGGCGTTGCCGGATTGCTGGCACGCTTTCCGGGCACGGTCGTCTACGCGCCGGTGGACGAGCGCATTCCTAACGCGCATACGCGGGTCGGGGACGGCGACCGGATCGCGATCGAGTCCCCCGCCGCGCAATTCGACGTCATCGCGGTGCCGGGCCACACCCGCACCCATGTGGCCTATTACGGCGAAGGCGTGCTGTTTTGCGGCGACACCCTGTTCAGCCTCGGCTGCGGCCGGCTGTTCGAGGGCACGCCGGCGCAGATGCTGGCCTCGCTCGACCGGCTGGCCGCCCTGCCCGCCGACACCCGGATCTGCTGCGGCCACGAATACACGCTGGCGAACGCCGCGTTCGCGCAACGGATCGAGCCCCGCAATGAGGCGTTACGCCTGCGCCGGGAGCAGGCGCGGATGTTGCGCGAGGCGGGTGCACCCACGCTGCCCTCGCTGCTGGCAGACGAGCGGGCCGCCAATCCGTTCCTGCGCGTGGACGTGATGGACGCACCGCCGGAACTGCCGCAACAGGCATGGCGGGCCGGCCGCGTGGCACGCTTCGCCGCGCTTCGTTCGGCTAAGGACGGATTCCGCGCATGAAGGCTCCCTCTTTGCGATCGGCCCTGGTTGCCAGCGTCAGGAAGCAGCCATCCATGGCTGTCCTTTCAACCCGGCTCGCCCTCGCCGGCTGCATTACGTGCCTGCTGGCGGCGTGCGCCGAGCAGCCGGCGCGGCACGCACCGCCGCCCGCACCCGTCGCAATTGCCACGCCTGCGCCTGCTCCGGAAATTGCGCCGCCGCCGCCCACGCCTGCACCCGCCCCGCAGCAAGACGCGTGGACACGTCTGCGCGCGAGCTTCGCGCTGAACGATTGCGATCTCAATCCGCGCGCGGAGAGCTGGGCCCGGCGCTTCACCCGCCACCCCTCGCAGTTCGAGGCGCAGCTGAGCGATGCACTGCCGCTGCTGCTTTATGTGCAGGACGCCGCCGAACGCGCCGGCGTGCCCGGCGAGTTCGTACTGCTGCCGATGATCGAGAGCGGTTACGCTCCCGGCGAACCGGGCCGCAACGGCGATCCGGCCGGGATGTGGCAGATCATGCCCCGCACCGCGCGCGCATACGGCCTCGAGGTCACGCATTCCTACGATGGCCGACTCGATCCAGTGGCGTCCACCCGCACCGCGATGAAGATGCTGAAAGCCTTCCACGACGACCTCCACGATTGGCGCCTGGTGGACATGGCCTTCAACACCGGTGAATACCGGTTGCTCAAGCTGGTGGATGGGCGCGAGCCGCCCTCGCCCGACCAGCCGGTGCACCTGCGCGTCGGCAAGATCACCCGCAACCACCTGGGCAAACTGCTGGCGATGGCCTGCATCATCCGCGACCCCGCGCGCTTCGACGTGCAGCTCCCGGCGGCCGACGACGGAGAGCGACTGGCGCTGGTGCAATTGCCGACAGCCGCCGATCTCGCAAATGCCGCAAATCTCGCGCACCTCCCGCTCGCGAAGCTGCGCGAATTGAATCCCGGCTATCGCGGCAGGCGCATGCCGGCCGACGTCCCCCACCACCTTCTGTTGCCGCAGGACAATGCCGACGACCTGCTTGCCGCGGTCGCGGCCGACGGCGCCGATGCGCTCGCCTCGGCACCCGGGGCGCAGCGCACGAATCACTCGCAGCCCGGGGGGATCGCCCGGCACAAAGTGCTTCGCGGCGAATCGCTGCTCAGCATCGCGAAGCGCTTTCACCTCGACGCCAAGGCGCTGCGCGTCTGGAACGGCCTTGCCGCAAGCGACGAGGTGCATCCGGGGCAGTTGTTGCGACTGACCGCGCCCGACTAGACACGCCGCCGCGCCACAGGGCGGGATTCACCAGGCGGCTTGCCTTACAATTGCGCGCTCGATGCCCGCATGGGCCCTCGCATGGAGTACGGACATGGGTTTCCTGCACGGCAAGCGTGCGCTGATCACCGGCATCCTCAGCAACCGTTCGATCGCGTGGGGCATCGCCAATGCGATGCACCGCGAGGGGGCGGAGCTGGCTTTCACGTACGTTGACGAGAAACTGAAGGGGCGCGTGGACGAAGCCGCCGCGACCTTCGGCTCCGGCATCGTGCTGCCGTGCGACGTGTCGCGCGATTCCGACATCGAAGCGCTGTTCGAAGGCCTCGGCAAGCACTGGGACGGGCTGGACATCGTGGTCCATTCAATCGGCTTCGCGCCCCGCGAAGCCCTGGCCGGGGAGTTCCTGCAGGGGCTCACGCGCGAGAGCTTTCGCATCGCGCACGACATTTCGAGTTACAGCCTCGCGGCGCTGGCGAAAGCCGCGCGGCCGATGATGAAGGGCCGCGGCGGGGCGATCCTCACGCTCAGTTACCTCGGCGCCGAACGCGCGCTGGCCAGCTACAACGTGATGGGCTTGGCCAAGGCGAGCCTGGAGGCGAACGTGCGTTACCTCGCGTACAACCTCGGCCCGGAAGGCACGCGCGTGAATGCGATTTCGGCCGGCCCGATCAAGACGCTGGCGGCATCGGGCGTGGCCGGGCTACGCAAGATGATGGACCACGTCGCACACGCGTCGCCGTTGCGCCGCAACGTGACCATCGACGAGGTCGGCAATACGGCCGCGTTCCTTTGCTCGGATCTCGCCTCCGGCATCACCGGCGAACTGGTCTACGTTGACTCCGGCTACAACGTCGTGGGCATGGCGGGACTGGAATTGGGCGAATAGCCACGCGGCGGGCTCGACCCGCCGGCGTGCCTCGCGGGCGGGCCGAGGACCGCCCTACATCCGGTCCGTCGCGATCTCGATTTTCGCGTGCGCGCGCAGTGCCGACAGCAAGCCGCCGATGTCCTGCACGCCGATCACCTGTCCCATCTGCTCGCGCAGGGCTTCCTTCTCCTGCTTCGGCACGCTTGCCACATCGCCCGGATGCACGGCATTCAGCACCACCAGCGCATAGCGGCCCCCGGATAGCGGCACCAGCTTTTCCGTAGCCTTGCCCTTGGCCGGACGAGGCATGCCGAAAACGGCCTGCAGCAGCTGCGCGTCGTAAGCCTTCGAATCGCGCTCGACCGTGCTGGCCTGTTTCACCGGCTGACTGGCCGATTTCGCCACGGCATCAAGGTCGCCGCTCTTCTGCAACTGCGCGAACAGCGCCTCCGCCTGATGCTTCGCGGCGGCATCCGCGCGCGCCTGCAGGATGTCCTTGCGGATCTCGTCGCTCACCTCGGCGAGCGGCTTGGGCTTGGCCGGCTGGTGGTCGGCGATGTGGATCACCACGATGTGATTGGGACCCAGGTCAATCGGATCCGAGGTGTTGCCCTGCGTGAGTACCTGGTCGGAGAACGCCGCCTTCACCACGTTCTTGTTGGCGGCAATGCCGCTACTCGCGCCCTCGCGCGTGAACGGCGGCGTGGTGCGAACCGTCAGCCCCAAGGCCTTGGCGGCCGGCTCCAGAGAACCGGGATCCTGGTACACCAGGTCGGTGAGCTTGCCGGCGACTTCGCTGTACTGGCTCTCACGCGCTTCTTTGGCGGCTTCGGCGGCAAGCTGGTCTCGGACTTCGGCGAAAGGCTTGACCTGGCCTGACCGCACGTCCTCGAGATCAATGATGTGATACCCCTCCGGCGACAGCACCGGATCGGAAATCTGGCCCTTCTGCATCGCGAACAACGCGTTCTCGAACGCCGGATCGGTGTCGCCCTTCTGAAGCCAGCCCAGTTCGCCGCCCTGGTTCTTCGAACCCAGGTCGTCGGAGTACTGCGCAGCCAGCTTGCCGAAATCCGCACCCGGTGCCTTGGCCAGCTTGTCGATCTTCTCGGCCTGGGCGAGTGCGGCCTTCTGCTGTGCCGGCGTGGCGTTCGGCGGCACCTTCACCAGGATGTGCGCAGCCTCGCGCTCCTCCGGAAGGGTGAAGCGCGACTTCTCCTTCTCGTAGCGCGCCTTCAACGAAGCCTCGTCGGTCGCGGAATCCACCTTCATGTCGGCCGCATCCAGCTCGAGGTAATGCACCGACACCTCTTCGGGCGACATGAAGTCGCTGGTGTGGGACTTGTACCAGGCCGCGATCTCGGCATCGCTCACCTTGGTGTCGGGCGCGGGCGGTTGCGGCAGCTCGAAGTAGCGGAAATCGCGCGTCTGCAATCGCAACCCCAGGTAGGCATCCACTTCCGCTTCGGTGGCGAAAGCCGTGTTGGCGATCGGCGCGGCGAGCTGGCTCGGGGCCAGGTCGGAGCGCACTTCGTCCTGGTACTGCTGCGGGGTCTTTCCGCTCGCCGACAGCGTGGCGAGATAGGCATCCGGATTGAAACGGCCGTCCACCTGGAACTGCGGGACTTGCGCGATCTGTGCGCGGACCTCCGAATCCGGCACCACCACGCCGAGCTTCTCGTTGAGATTGAGCAACAGTTGCTGGTTGATCAGCCGGTCCAGGGCGGCGCGCTTCACCTCGGGTTTCTCGAAGTCGGCCGCCTCCATGGTGTTGCCCGGCTGCGCCATCTGCTGCTGCCGATACTGGTTGAAGCTGTTCTGGAAGTCCTGCTGCGAGATTTCGTGGCCGTCCACTTTGGCCACCCATGTGTCGTTGTGCGCCTGGAAGTAGCCTTCGATGCCGAAGAACGAGAACACGAAGACCATCAGGCCAAAGATGATCTTGGCCGGCCATCCGCCGAGCAAATCGCGCATTTTTTGCAGCATGGGGAATCACGCAGTCGCCAAGGACAAGCCGGCGATTATAAGGCAAGCGCCGCGTTGAAGGGCTGCGGGGTCACCCATTGCCGGAGGAGCAACCAGGGAGGATTGCACGAAAATGGTGGGTGCTGAGGGGATCGAACCCCCGACCCTCTCCGTGTAAAGGAGACGCTCTACCGCTGAGCTAAGCACCCGTGTTGTAGCGCAAGACCGGGCATCCTGCCGCGGCTTGCGCGCAAACGGCCGCGGCCAAGCCGCGTCACGTTTGCCGCGTCAGACTCCGTCTTCCGCGTCGGCACATCCATGTGCCGGATACCGCCCCGCGGCGCAAGACCGGGCATCCTGCCGCGGCTTGCGCGCCCAAATTCCGGGAAAACTCAGTCCCAAAATAACACGGCCGATGCTTTTGGCATCGGCCGTGACGAACTCCTGCTGACCCGAGCACCGCAAGGTGCGCGCGAATCAGTCGGATCAGTTCAGCGCATCCTTGAGCGCCTTGCCGGCCTTGAACGCCGGGACCTTGGACGCCTTGATCTTGATGTTCTCGCCGGTGCGCGGGTTGCGGCCCGTGCGGGCGGAACGCTTGCGGACCACGAAGGTGCCGAAGCCGACCAGCGACACGTCGTCACCCTTCTTCAGCGCCTTCTTGATGATCTCCGTGGTGGCGTCGAGCGCGCGGCCCGCATCGGCCTTGGAGAGATTGGCGTTGTCGGCGATGGCGTTGATCAATTCTGCTTTGTTCATGGAGACTCCCTCAATTGGATGGCGAGCGGCCCGCGAAATGTTCGGTTGGTTCGGTTCAACGGAGCGCATCCTTCTACACCGGCGTCGGGCCCCCATCGGGATGCGCTGCGCTCCCCGCGATGCGCGATGTCGTTCGCGCGAATCGCGGCGGGGCCTTTATACCAGTGGCTTTCAAGCCGCGCAATAAAGGCGGGACGCGGATTTCAGGGATTCGGGAGATCGCACCCCGGCGCGATCATCCGCTTGCACAGGCCATGCCCGATGTGCATGCACACGCATGGATCTCCCCGCAAAAAGAGTTCGCGGCAACAAGCGCGCGCATCCGCTTGTTGCCGCAACGTCGCAAGCGGCCGGAAACGATCGCAATTTCCAAAGCGCGCGTCCGGATGGAGGCTCCGTACTCTCCCGCCACCGACTCATGGCGCGCCCCGACGCTCTACTCAATGCGGGCGCGCCGGTGCGTTCTCGTCGCCTTCGTGCGCGCCTTCGCGCGACACTTCAGTCTTGGCTTCCGCACCCTTGCCCTCGCGTGTCTGCGCGGGTGCCAGCGGACGCTCCAGTGCGAGATCGAGCACCTGGTCAATCCAGCGCACCGGGTGGATCTTCAGCGCGCCGGTGATGTTCTTCGGGATGTCGGCGAGATCCTTCTCGTTTTCTTCGGGGATGATCACCGTGGTGATGCCGCCGCGGTGCGCGGCCAGCAGCTTCTCCTTGAGTCCGCCGATCGGCAACACGCGACCGCGCAGGGTGATCTCGCCGGTCATCGCCACTTCCGATCGCACCGGAACCTTGGTCAGCGCCGACACCAGCGCGGTGCACATCGCGATGCCCGCGCTCGGGCCGTCCTTCGGCGTGGCGCCTTCCGGAACGTGCACGTGGATGTCGTACTTGTTGTGGAAGTCAGGATCAATGCCGAGCCGATCGCTGCGTGCGCGCACGACCGACTGCGCGGCGTGGATGGATTCCTTCATCACGTCGCCCAACTGGCCGGTCAGGATCAGCTTGCCCTTCCCCGGCACCACGGTGGCCTCGATGCTGAGCAGGTCGCCGCCGACCTGGGTCCAGGCCAGGCCCGTCACCATGCCGATCTCGTTCTGCTCCTCGGCGCGGCCGAAGCTGTGGCGGCGCACGCCCAGGTATTTGTCGAGGTTGCCCGAATCCACCTTGATGGTCTTCTTCGCCCTGGCGGACTTCGCGGCCGCAACCGCCTGCTTGATCTCGCCCTTCTCCATCGCTTCTTTGGCTTGCTTGCGGGCGGCCCTGCGGTCCTCGGCCAGCGTCAGTTCCTTGACCACCTTGCGGCAGATCTTGGCGAGCTCGCGTTCGAGGTTGCGCACGCCGGATTCGCGCGTGTAGTAGCGGATGATGTCGCGCATCGCGCTTTCCGAAACTGCGAGCTCGCCATCGCGCAATCCCGCCGCCTTGATCTGCTTGGGCAGCAGGTAACGCTGCGCGATCGCGACCTTCTCGTCCTCGGTGTAACCGGGGATGCGGATGACTTCCATGCGGTCCAGCAAGGGGCCCGGGATGTTCATCGAATTGGCGGTGGCGATCCACATCACCTCGGACAGGTCGAAATCCACTTCGAGGTAGTGGTCGTTGAAGGCGTGGTTCTGCTCCGGGTCGAGCACTTCCAGCAGCGCTGCGGAAGGATCGCCGCGGAAGTCCATCGCCATCTTGTCGATCTCGTCCAGCATGAACACCGGATTGCGGGTGCCGACCTTGGACATGTTCTGGATGATCCGACCCGGCAGCGAACCGATGTAGGTCCGGCGATGGCCGCGGATCTCGGCTTCGTCGCGCACGCCGCCCAGGCTCTGGCGCACGAACTTGCGGTTGGTCGCGCGCGCGATCGAGCGTCCCAGCGAGGTCTTGCCCACTCCGGGCGGACCGACCAGGCACAGGATCGGACCCTTGATCTTGTTGACGCGCTGCTGCACGGCGAGATATTCGAGGATGCGCTCCTTGACCTTCTCCAGCCCGAAGTGGTCCTCGTCCAGGACCTGCTGCGCCATGCGCAGGTCCTTGCGTACCTTGGTGCGCTTCTTCCACGGCACGCCAACCAGCCAGTCGAGGTAATTGCGCACGACCGTGGCTTCCGCCGACATCGGCGACATCATCTTGAGCTTGTTGAATTCCTGCTTGGCCTTGGCCAGCACCGGCGGCGGCATGCCGGACTCGTCGATCTTCTTGGAGAGCTCGTCAATTTCGCTCGCGCCCTCCTCGAGGTCGCCCAGTTCCTTCTGGATGGCCTTCATCTGCTCGTTGAGGTAGTACTCGCGCTGGCTCTTTTCCATCTGCGACTTGATCCGGCCGCGAATGCGCTTCTCGACTTGCTGCAGGTCCAGTTCGCCTTCCACCAGGCCGATAAGCAGCTCCATGCGCGTGCCGACGTCCACCGTCTCCAGCGCCTTCTGCTTGTCGGCCAGGCGCACGGAAAGATGCGCGGCCACGCTGTCGGCCAGGCGCGAGGGATCCTCGATACCCGAGAGGCTCGCCAGCACTTCGGGCGGCAGCTTGCGGCTCTGCTTCACCAGTTGTTCGAACAAGGTCACCAGCATGCGGGCGGCCGCTTCAAGTTCTGCGCCCGGACGCTCGTAGACCGGCTCCAGCGCCTCGACCTGCGCGCGCAACATGCCGTCCTGCTCGTGGAACTTCGAACCGCGCGCGCGCGACTGGCCTTCCACCAGCACCTTCACGGTGCCGTCGGGCAGCTTGAGCAACTGCAGAAGGCTCGCCACCGTGCCGATTTCGTACAGGTCGCCGGCCGCGGGGTCGTCCGTCTCGGGGCGCTGCTGCGCGACCAGCAGGATCTGCCTGCTGCCGGCCATTGCCGCTTCCAGCGCCTTCATGGATTTCTCGCGACCCACGAACAGCGGAATCACCATGTGCGGATACACGACGACGTCGCGCAGCGGCAGCACCGGCAATTCGGAAAGGAGGCCCGCGGGGTGTAGCTCGGAAGCTTCTGTGGACATGATCATTCCGTATGGACAAAACGTGCCGGCATGTCGGCCGGACTGCACGCTTACAGAATGGAGGCAGCGCTTCCGCCAATCAAGCGTCGGCGCGTTCACGAACGTGAGCGCAGCGCGCGCGCCCGCGGAACGCGGCGCGAGCAGGGACTCGCGCCCGTCTGGGGCGTCGTGGGGCCTTGCCGCCCGCGACCGCGGGCGGAGTCGAACCGCTTACGCGGCGTCGCCTTCGGCGGCGATGCGTGGCTGCTGCAGATTGCCGCGATAGATCAGGTACGGCTCGGCCTGGCCGTTGATCACGGCCTCGTCCACGACGACCTTGCTGACGTGCTCCAGCGACGGCAACTCGTACATGGTGTCGAGCAGCACATGTTCGAGGATGGTGCGCAGACCGCGCGCGCCCGTCTTGCGTTTCAAGGCGCGCCTGGCGATCGCGTTGAGCGCCTCGGGCCGGAACTCGATCTCGACGTTCTCCATCTCGAACATCTTCTTGAACTGGCGGGTGATCGCGTTCTTCGGTTCGGTCAGGATCTTGACCAGCGCAGCTTCGTCCAGTTCGTCCAGCGTCGCGACTACCGGCAGGCGGCCGACGAATTCCGGGATCAGCCCGTATTTCACCAGGTCTTCCGGTTCGACGTCGGAAAGGAATTTTCCGAGGTTATGCTTGCGCTCCTTGCTGCGGATCTCGGCCCCGAAGCCGATGCCGGTGGTCTCGGAACGCTGCTGGATGATCTTCTCCAGCCCCGCGAACGCGCCGCCGACGATGAACAGGATGTTGCGCGTGTCCACCTGCAGGAATTCCTGCTGGGGATGCTTGCGCCCGCCCTGCGGCGGCACCGAGGCAACGGTGCCTTCGATCAGCTTCAGCAGCGCCTGCTGCACGCCTTCGCCGGAGACGTCGCGGGTAATGGACGGGTTCTCGCTCTTGCGCGAGATCTTGTCTATCTCGTCAATGTAGACGATGCCGGTCTGCGCCTTCTCGACGTCGTAGTCGCACTTCTGCAGCAGCTTCTGGATGATGTTCTCGACGTCCTCGCCCACGTAACCGGCCTCGGTCAGCGTGGTCGCGTCGGCGATCGTGAACGGCACGTTCAGCAGTCGCGCCAGCGTCTCGGCCAGCAGCGTCTTGCCGCAGCCGGTCGGGCCGATCAGCAGGATGTTGGACTTCGACAACTCGATGTCGTCGTTGCGTGCACGCGACTCCATGCGCTTGTAGTGGTTGTACACCGCTACCGCCAGCGCCTTCTTGGCGCGGGTCTGCCCGATCACGTACTGGTCGAGCGTTTCCATGATCTCGCGCGGCTTGGGCAACTGGCTGCGGCCGGTGGCGGCCTTCTCTTCCAGTTCCTCGCGGATGATGTCGTTGCACAGCTCCACGCATTCATCGCAGATGAACACGCTCGGGCCCGCGATCAGCTTGCGGACCTCGTGCTGGCTCTTGCCGCAGAAGGAGCAGTAAAGGATCTTGCCGCCGTCGTTGGCCCGGCCCTGCCGGTCGTCGCTCATTTACGTAAAACCTCGTGGTACGTTGCAGCCCGAGAATAACACAGCCCCGCCGAACCGCTGGAACGCGGTTCACGGGAACGGCAACAGGGATCGTGCGGCCCCGGTCCACCCCGGCGGTGCGCGGGGCCGACCGGTCGGGACCCGCCCTACGCCGACTTGACCGACTGCTCGGCGCGCCGTTCGAACACGGCATCAATCAGCCCGTACGCCTGCGCATCGGCTGCGCTCATGAAGCGGTCGCGCTCGGTGTCGTGGCTGATGTCCTCGATCGGCTTGCCGGTATGCCGCGACAGGATCGCGTTCAGCTTCTCGCGCATGGTGAGGATCTCGCGCGCATGGATCTCGATGTCCGAGGCCTGGCCGGAAATGCCGCCCGCCCAGGGCTGGTGGATCATGATCCGCGAATGCGGCAGCGAGTACCGCTTGCCCTGGGTGCCCGCGCACAGCAGCAGCGCGCCCATGCTGGCCGCCTGCCCGATGCACATGGTGCTGACGTCTGGCTTCAGGTACTGCATGGTGTCGTAGATGGCGAGGCCCGCAGTCACCGAACCGCCCGGCGAGTTGATGTACAGGCTGATGTCCTTCTCCGGATTCTCGGATTCCAGGAACAGCATCTGCGCGATCAGCACGTTGGCGACCTGGTCGTTGACTTCGCCGACCAGGAAGATCACCCGCTCCTTCAGCAGACGCGAGTAGATGTCGTAGGAACGCTCGCCACGGGAGGTCTGCTCGACCACCATCGGCACGAGGTTGAGGTTCTGGACCGAGGGTGGGAATTGGCTGGACATGTTGGTCTCCGCTGGGTCGCCCGGATCCAGCGTAGCGGAATCCGGAAAAATATTCGAAATGCCCCGGGTTCCGATTGACTCCGTCCGGGCTACCGCGGGTGCATCACCTCGTCGAAACTCAGGCTGCGTTCCTGGCTGGCCGCATGATCGGCCACCCATTCCGCCACCTGGTCCTCGAGCACGGAGGTGCGCACTCCATCCAGCATCTGGGGGTCGTTCGCGTAGAGTTCAACGACCTTCTGCGGTTCCTCGTAGGTGGAGGCGATCGCCGCCACCGCCTCGGAAACGCGCTTGTTGTCCGGGCGGATGTCGTTGACGCGGCCGATCTCGCGCAGCAACAGGCCGGCCGCCACACGACGGCGCGCGGCCGGTTGGGCGGCAGCCAGGGCTTCCGGCGGCAGCGGCGCGTCAGCCGGCATGCCGGGGGCGGAGGCGCGCACCAGGCGCTGCGCCTCGGCGTCAATCAGCACCTGCGGGACATCCAGATCCGGATGGGCATCCACCAGCTTGCCGGCGACTTCGTTGCGCAGACGCACGTGCAGCGCGTTGGTCAGCTCGCGTTCCAGGTTGGCGCGCACTTCCTTGCGGAAGGTATCCACGTCGCCTTCGGCGATCCCGAAACTCTGGATGAACTTCGCATCCACTTCCGGCAGTTTCGGCTCCTGCACCTTCTCGATGCGGATGCCGGTCTGCACCAGCTTGCCGGCCAGTTGCGGATTGCGAAACTCCACCGGGAAGGCCACCGAGGCTTCGAACTCCTCGCCCGCCGAGCGGTTGCGCAGCACTTCCTCGAACGCGGCGAACAGCGCGCCGGAACCGAGCACCGTGCCGGCGCGTTCGCGGCCCTGCTCCGGATAGCGGTAGCCGGCGGTCTGCGCCGAATATTCGAAGATGACCATGTCGCCGGCCTGCGCGGCGCGCTCCACGTCCTCGAACGTGCGGCGCTGCGCGCGCAGCGTCTCGATCATCGCATCTATGTCGGCATCGCCGACCTGCGCGGTCGGGCGCTCGATCTGCAGGCTCGACACGTCGATGACCGGCATCTCCGGCAGCACTTCGAAAGTCGCCGTGTAGGCGATCTCGCCGTCCCGCGGCTCGCCATCCGTGTCAATGTTCGGCATCGCGACCGGTTGCAGCTTTTCCTGCTGCACGGCTTCCCGGAAAGTGCTGCCGACCACGTCGGAAAGCGCCTCGTTGCGGATCTGCGCGCCGAAGCGCTGCTCGATCACTTTCACGGGCACCTTGCCCGGGCGGAAGCCCTTGATGCGTGCGTTGCGGCTCATCTCGCCGACGCGCTGGCGCACGCGCGACTCGACCTGCTCTGCGGGGAACCGCACCGTGAGCTTGCGCTCGAGCTTGCCGAGGTTTTCCAGTGACACTTGCATGGGTGATGAAACTCCTGAAGAAGCTTGTCGCTGCCGCTACCGCCCCGGCAAAGATCCCGTGCTCCGTGGTGCGAAAGGCGGGACTCGAACCCGCACGGGTTGCCCCACTGGAACCTAAATCCAGCGCGTCTACCAGTTCCGCCACTTTCGCGTGGAGGTCAACGCCACCTTTGTTGCCTGGCGATCATCCCTGACCGCAAAGATCAGAAAGCGGGCACCCCGCCCGCACTTCGGTTTTCGTTGCAATCGTCCCTGATCGCGAAGATCAAAAAGCGGGCATCCTGCCCGCACTTCCGTTGTTATTGCGATCATCCCTGATCGCGAAGATCAAAAAGCGGACATCCTGTCCGCGCTTTCAAATTTGGTGGGCCGTCTAGGACTCGAACCTAGGACCAAGAGATTAAGAGTCTCCTGCTCTACCAACTGAGCTAACGGCCCAAAAAATCAATTGTCTCAGCGCACGCGGTGCGCGATCAATTCCCCCGTTCCGCCGCATGGTGTTCCGCGCGATGGAACGGATAGTTTACGCGAGATGGGGTGGACGATGGGATTCGAACCCACGACAACCGGAATCACAATCCGGTACTCTAACCAGCTGAGCTACGCCCACCATAAAGTCTTTATTGAATCAACCTTCCTCAATACTTTCTGGCGCGCCCGACTGGACTCGAACCAGCAACCGTCGGCTTAGAAGGCCGATGCTCTATCCGATTGAGCTACGGGCGCAGCTCGAAACGGGATTCTCGCATCGAACCTTCCATGTTGCGAATGGCAATCAACCATCCCTGGTGCGTCCTCCAGTCGGCCTCCTGCCTCCTCCTCAGCGCAAGCTGATCGTGCCAGGCACGATCAGCGCTTGCGCTTCGACCTGTCGCGCGCGCCAGACTCAACAGTGGTCGGGGCAGAGGGATTCGAACCCCCGACATCCAGCTCCCAAAGCTGGCGCTCTACCAGACTGAGCTATACCCCGGGGTGCGCCTGCCACGCGCCACAGCCGCGGAATACTAAGGTGGCGCGCCGGCAGCGTCAACGGCGGCGGGGCTCAACGACGGCTGATCTCGTCCAGCGCAACGCGCACCTCGTGCACCGCGGACTCGGCGCGACGCTGGTCGGGCACGTACAGCATGGGCAATTCGGGCGCCATCGCACCTTCGGTGCGCGGCCCACGCAGGTGCTGCATCAACGCCTTCAGCGGGTGCGCGAAGGTGTCCTCCACCGCCGTGCCTTCATATCCGCAGTGCGCCATGCAGTTGTCGCATTTCGGATTGCGTCCGAAACCGTAGGCATTCCAGTCGGTTTCGTCCATGAGCTCCTCGAATGTCGCGGCGTGGCCTTCGTCCACCAGCAGATAGCACGGCCGCTGCCACCCGAACATGTTGTAGCAGGGCATGGACCAGGGCGTGCACTGGTAGGTCTGGTTGCCGGCCAGGAAATCCAGGAACAATCCGGACTGGTTGAACCGCCACTTGCTGTGGCGCTGCCTGCCCAGCCGGAAGATGTCGCGGAACAGCCGCTTGCTCTTGCCGCGGGTCAGGAACGCCTGCTGGTTGGGTGCGTGCTGGTAGCTGTAACCGGGCGACAGCGTGATCCCTTCCACGCCCAGATCCATCACGTAGTCGAAGAAGTCCGCCACCCGCCGCGGATCCTCGCCCGTGAACAGCGTGCAGTTGACGGTGACGCGGAACCCCCGATCCAGCGCAAGCCTGATCGCTTCCACCACCGTGTCGAACACGCCTTCGCGGTCCACCGAGTGGTCGTGGCGTTCGCGGTCGCCGTCCAGGTGCACCGAGAAGGTCAGATACGGCGACGGCTTGAACAGGTGCAGCTTCTGCTTCAGCAGGATCGCGTTGGTGCACAGGTACACGAACTTCTTGCGCGCGATGATGCCCTCGACGATCTGCACGATGTCCTTGTGGATGAGCGGCTCGCCGCCGGGAATGGAGACCATCGGCGCGCCGCACTCGTCCACCGCGTGCAGCGCCTGCTCCACGCTCATGCGGCGTTTCAGGATGTCCTTCTCGTAATCGATCTTGCCGCAGCCGGGGCATGCGAGATTGCACTGGAACAGCGGTTCCAGCATCAACGTGAGCGGATAGCGCTGGATGCCGCGCAGCCTCTTGCCGAGCACGTATCGGGCAACCCGGTATTGCTGGACCAGCGGAATGCCCATGGTGAATCCTCCTTGATCCGGGTTCGCTCGTGAGTCAGGCCGCGACCGCAGCCAACTCCTTGTCGAAGTCGTGTCGCAGGCGCCGCCATTCAAGTTTCAACCAGGGCGTGAAGCGCTCGGGATATTCCGCGATCTCGCGATCCAGTTCCGCAGCCGACACATGGCGCCATGCGGAAACCTCGTTTCGGTTGGCGCGCACCGGCGCCGCGGTTCGACCCAGGAACACCGAACACAGCTCGTGCTCCGCCCCGAGTCCGCCGTAGTCGGCCTGGTATTCGAACTTGTAGAGATAACGCAGCGCGCAGCGCAACCCGAGTTCCTGCTGCAACCGCCGCTGCGTGGCTTCGCGCATGTCCTCGCCCTGGCGGGGATGACTGCAGCAGCTGTTGGACCAGAATCCGGGCCACAGGCGCTTGGTCGCGCTGCGCTGTTGCAACAGCAGTTCGCCGCGCGCGTTGAACACGAACAACGAAAACGCGCGGTGCAGGATGCCATGGCCATCGTGGCAGTCGGCCTTGCTGGCATGGCCGACCTCGCGATCGTCCGCGTCCACAAGGATCAGCGGTTCGGCGTCGGAGGACACCACCGCGTCGCGCTGCAGGGCTTCAGCCAAGCTGCACCTCCATGGCCTGATAGCCGGCATTGCGCATCGCGCGCACCACGCGGTCGCCATCTTCGGGACACAGCGCGATCACCGAGCCGCCGCCGCCGCCACCGGTGAGCTTGGCCCCCAATGCACCGTTGTCGCGCGCGATCTGCAGCAGCTCCTCGATTTCCCAGCTCGAAACCTGCAGGGCATTCAATTGGCCCTGGCAGATGTTCATCAATTCGCCGAGCTGGTGCAGGTCGTGCGCGGCCAGCGCTTCCACCGCATGCAGGGTCAGCGCGTCAATCTCGTCGAAGATGCGCTCGTACAGCACCTGGTTGCGCTGCCAGGCCTCGCGCACGCGCGCGACCATCTTGGCCGTCAGGCTTTCGGTGCCGGACAGGCCGATCACCAGTGGCAGCGGCTGCTCGAGATGCAGCGGCTTGATCAGCGGCGGCTCGCCGCGCCGGAACAGCATCGCCTGGCCGAAGGTGGCCACGGTGTTGTCCACGCCCGAGGGCGTTCCATGCGCGATCTTTTCGCATTCATAGGCAAGGCCGCAGATATCCCCTTCGCTCAGATCCAGCTTGCAGTGCCGATCCAGCGCGCGGATCACCGCCACCGCGAGCGCGGCCGAGCCGCCCAGGCCCATCGCCCGCGGCACGTTCGGGAACACCTGCACCAGCAGTTTGCGGTCGGCGATCTGCAGCCTCTCCAGCAGCATCGCCAGCGACTGTGCGAACGAACCCGGATGCGCGGCGTGCTGGTGCAGGTGCTGCTCGATGCCCCAGCGGGGGATCGCCAGCGTGATGCCGTCCCTCGCGTCTTCCACGCGCGCGCGGATCGCCAGCGGTACCGGCGCGGCGATCGCGTGACGCCCGTGCACCACGGCGTGTTCGCCGAGCAGGATCACCTTGCCATGGCCCGCCGCATCCTCTTCCGAAGCCTGCGTGGGCGTGGGGGCGGGCTTGGGCGGCGCCGGCTTGCCGCGCAGTTCCGCGATGATCTGCCGCGCCTTCCAGATCTTGATGTCGCCGCTTTCCAGCAGGCGTTCCACCACGGTGTCGAAGATGTCCGGCGTAGCCTCCGCCGCCGTGGCCACGCTGCGCGCATGCAGGGTCATGTGCCCCTGCTGGATGCCGTCGGTGACCAGCGCGCGCAGCGCCGAGAAGTTCTGCGCCAGCCCGACCGCGCCCATCACTTCGGCCAGCTCGCGCGCGCTGCGGATGCCGAGCAGGTGATGGTTGATCGCCACGGTGGGGTTGGATTGCAGCGGCCCGCCCACGATGCCGACCTTCATCGGCATCTCGATGCTGCCGACCAGGTCGCCGCTGTCGTTCTTGTACCAGCGCGTCAGCGCCGTGTACGCCTTGCCGCGCGCCGCGTAGGCATGCGCGGCGGCTTCCAGCGCGCGCCAGTCGTTGCCGGTGGCGAGCGCGACCGCGTCCACGCCGTTCATCACGCCCTTGTTGTGGGTGGCGGCGCGGTACGGGTCCACGATCGCGAGGTCGTTGGCGAGCACGATGCCGTCGCGCACCTGCTCGCCGTCATGGCGCTTCCCGCCCAGAAGCCTGACCGGGATCGTGCAGCTCGCGCGCACCAACGCACGGTCGGTGAGGTTGGAAAGGATGCGCAGGAACACCTTGCCACCGGTGATCGCCTCGATCAGCGGCGCCACGCCCTCGCACATCGTGTTCACGAGGTTGGCGCCCATCGCGTCGCAGGTGTCCACCAGCAGGTGCACCACCACCATGTCGCGCTTGCCGTCGGGCGAGGCATGGATCATCACCTCGATGTCCTCGGCGCCGCCGCCGCGCGCAACCATGTTCGGGTGCAGGCTGTTGGCGAGATTCAGGATCTCGTCCTTGCGTCGCAGCAGCGCGGCCTGCGCCTTGCTGGAATGGGCGACGTCCACCACCTGCACCTGGCCGATCAGGATCGGGCGGGTGCTCTCGGCGCGGAAACCGCCGGCCGCGCGCACCAGCTTGGCGGCGGCACTCAGCGCCGCCACGATCGAGGGTTCCTCGACTACCAGCGGCACCAGGTATTCGCGGTCATTGATCAGGAAGTTGAGCCCGAGCCCCACCGGCAAGCCCATGACGCCGACGACGTTCTCGATCATCTTGTCGGCGCATTCGACGTCGAGCGTGTGCTTGCCCGAGAGCAGCGCGCTGCAATCCTCTCGCGGCAGCAAGCCTCGCTCGCGCACCCATTGCACGCGCTCCGCGACCGACAGTTTGTAGAACCCCGGCATTCGCGAGCGGCTGGAACGCTGCTGTGGCTGCGGGGTGCTCGACTCGTCCATGATTTTCTTCCTCAGTACACCGTCCCTGCGTGCGAAAGCGGCCCGGCCTGCAAGCCGTGGTCAACGGCACCGCGGGCGCCGCCGGCCAGCATCGGCTCCGGCACGAACGCGTCGCCGGAAACGATCATTCCGCACGCGTCCAGTTGCAGCCCGATCTCCCGGAAACCTTCGCGCGCAACCCGCAGCCGGAACTCGCGCAAGCGCAACGGATCGCTGGACAGCGCGATGCCGATGTCGCCGCCGCCGGCGCCGCATGGCTTGTAGGTGACGCCGCAGGCCGCCGCGCACGCGCGGATCGCGCGATGTTCGAGGCTGAAGATGTCCACGCCACTGGCATCGCCCAGCTTGAACAGGCCGTCCGCGTACAGCGCAACCGTTTCCAGCAGCGCCGGGGCATTTCCCGCCTCGATCGCCATCGTCGCCGCTTCCGCGCACAAGCGCAGGTCGCGCAGCAGCAATCCGTAGCTGGCGGGCGCGCGCGCGCGCCATACCGCCATGCGCGCCCGCATTTCGGCGGTCTGCGCCGGCCGCCCGGACCATACGCAGCACCAGTGCAACGATGTCGGCCACGCGACGGGCGCGATCCGCGGCGCGCTCGAGTGCAGCCGGTAGGCGAGCGCTCCGCCGCGCAAGCTGGCGGCGACGTCCACGCCGCTGCCGCGGCCGTCCTGGAACCTGCGGTGCATCGCGATGAGCTGCTGCGCGCCGGGAGGCTCGCGGCCCTGGTGCGCGCAAACCGCCGCCGCCAATGCGACCGTGAGCGCGGCGCTGGAGCCGAGCCCCAGTTTCTGCCGCGTGTCGTCGAGGAAGAACGCACGCGTATCCAGCCGGGCATGGAACGGCGCCGGTGCCTTGCCTGCACACAGAGTCTCCATCGCCGTGGTGATCAGCCGCAGGGGTTCGGCCTCCGAACCGTCCAGGTCGTCCCAGCGCACGCAGCCATCTGCATCCAGTTCCCAGCGCGCGCCGACCACGCCGATGTCCGGCGCGTCAATGCGGCATGCGTCGCCGTCGCACTCCTCGAGCACGACGCCGGCGCGACGATCCACGGCCAGCACCAGCGCCGGCGCACCTTCCAGCACGGCGTATTCGCCGACCAGCACCAGCTTGCCCGGCGCACTCGCTTCGATTCGCATCAGGCAGCCTCCCTTTCGCTCTCCGGCAACAGGCGCGCGCCCTCGCCCAGCCGGCTGCGCAGCACGGTGGCCACACCCGGCACGTCCGCCAGGGCCGAGGCGACGCGCTCTGCGTCCTCGGGCGCGCAGACCGCCTTCACCTGCGGCCCGGCATCAATGGTGAAGAACACCCGCACGCCATCGCGTTCGCGCATGGCGCGGATGCGATGCATGCATTCCAGCGTCGCTGCGTTCCAGTACATCAGTGCCGGGCGGCTGGACATCATCACCGCATGCATCTTCAGGCAGTTGTGTTCGCTCACGGCGGCGAGCGCCGCGAAGTCGTGCGCGAGCACCGCGGCTTGCGCGATCGCGAGGTCGGCATCCGCGTTCGCCACCCACTCGTCGTAGAACGGCGAGGTGCGCCGGCTGATCTCCATGCCCGCACGCGAACCGACCGGCTTGGCGTCGCGCGAGGTCACCGCGATCACTACGTCGAGCGGCCAGTCCCTGCCGGGAAGCAGCGTGCGCGGCGTGGCATCCAGCCCGGACCCGCTGCGCTGGGTGGTCAGCAGCACGTAGCCGCCGAACAGCGAGCGCGCGGCCGAGCCCGACCCGCGTCGCGCCAGGCTGGAAAGAATCCGCTTGCCGAGGCGAAGATCCAGCGCCGCACCCGCGGCGACCACCAGCGCGGCAAAGCCGGACGCGGAGGAAGCCAGTCCCGCCGCGGTCGGAAAATTGTTGTGGGTCTCGATGCGCGCACGCTTGTCAACGCCGGCGAGCGCCCGCAGCGAGTCCAGGCACGCGCTGACGCGCGCGGCCGCGGCGGGCGCCGGCGCATCGTTCAAGCGCAATTCGTCGTGCTTCAGCGCCGCGTCGAACTCAACCCGCGTGCGCGTCCACAACGAGTCCAATGTCACGGAAAGCGAGCCGGTCGCCGGCAAATTCAATGCGGCGTCGCGCTTGCCCCAATATTTGATCAGGGCGATGTTCGGCTGCGCCTGGGCAATCCCTGCCATGGCTGCGACAACTCCTCGGTTAGCCGATTCAGCATACGGCGGCGGCGTAGGCGGCCTGTGAAATGAAGACCGTTTTTGGCGCTCGCGCACGCCACTGGATGAACCAGCGCGTAACGCGCTACACGTAGCCGTGCGCATCGAACCACTTGACCGCGTCTTCCAGCGCCGCCTGCGCGGGACGCGGCTGATAACCGAGTTCGCGCGCGGCCCGCGCGTGCGAGAAGAACATGCGCTTGCGCGACAACTTCACGCCGGCCACGGTGACCAGCGGTTCGCGTCCGCTGATGCGCGCCCAGGCTTCGGCGACCCGGGCGACGGGCAGCACCGCATCCGGCGGCAGCCGCCAGCGCGGCGGACGCCTGCCACTGATGATCGCCACCCGCGTCAGGATCTCGCGCAGGCCCAGGTTCTCGCCGCCGAGCACATAGCGGCGACAGCGCTCGCCACGTTGATACGCCAGCCAGTGTCCGGTGGCGACGTCGTCCACGTGCACGATGTCCAGTCCCGTATCCACGTAAGCCGGCATGCGTCCGCGCGCGGCGTCCAGGATCATGCGCCCGGTCGGCGTGGGCCTGATGTCGCGCGGCCCAACCGGCGCGGCCGGATTGACGACCACCACGTCCAGGTCGTGCAGCTTCGCGAGCGCCCGCACCTTGCGCTCGGCCAGGAACTTCGATCGTTTGTAGTCGCCGATCATGTCCTTGTAGGCGACCGGGGTGTCCTCGTCGGCCGGCGTTCCGTCCTCGTTGCTGCCGAGCGTCGCCACGCTGCTGGTGTAGACGATGCGGCCCACGCCGGCACGCGCGGCCGCGAGCAACAGGTTGCGGCTGCCGCGCACATTGGTCGCGTACAGCTCCGATGGATGCGGCACCCACATCCGGTAATCGGCGGCCACGTGGAAAACGCCGCGACACCCCTGCACCGCCGCAGCCAGGGTCTCCGGCGCGCAGAGGTCGCCGGTGGCCATTTCCACGTCCAGTCCGCGCAGGTTGTCGAGGCGACTGTTGGCGCGCACCAGCGCGCGCACGCGCTGGCCCGCCTGCAGCAACGCGCGCACCACCGCCGAGCCGACGAACCCGGTCGCGCCGGTCACCAGCAGCAGCTCGCCGTCCGGGCTCATGGTTGCGCGCACCGTGGCAGCACGCGTGCCGCGCGCCACAGGCTGCCGCGCGCGGCGGCCAGGTCCCCGCGCAGTGCGTGCAGGTCCCGCCATGCACGCGGACCTTCGCGCAACACGCCCGGCACCGCGCGCCAGCGCACACCGCCGTCGGCATCCAGAAGCCGCAGCGCCACGTCCGGGATCTCCCGCGAAGCCGGGTCGCAGACCGATTTGACGGCCACGAACGGCAGTCCCGCGCGCCGCGCCACGCCCGCGACCGCCGCGCTTTCCATGTCAACCGCAGACATGCCGCGCGTCGCGAGGGTGCGCTTGGCTTCCACGGAAGCCGCCGGAGAGCGGCTGCAGTAGAGATCACCGCCTTCGCGGGCTCTTCCGCCAAGCGCCCGTTGCACGCGCCTGCGCAACGCGCGATCGGCCATCCATTCGCCGTCGTCCGACACGACGCGCTCGGGAATCAGCAAGTCCCCGGGAACCAGTTCACTCGAGAGCCCCCCCGCGACGCCCCAGCTCAGCAGCGCGCGCACGCCGTGCCGCTCGACCAGCGTGCGCGCCGCTTCCCCGGCGTGTTCGAAACCCCACCCCGCGATCGCAAGCACGCCCCAGTCGAACGCTTCGAAATCGCCGACGCGGCGGTGCTGCGCACCGAAGCTGTCCGCCTCGATCGGCAGGGCGACCACCACGCCGAGCTCAGCGTTGGGCGCCCGCGCGGACATTGCGGTATCGCGCCAGCGCCCAATACGGGAAGTACGCGCTGTAACCGTGGTACTTGAGATAGAACACGCGCGGGAATCCCGGCGCATTGAAGGCGGGGTCCGACCACGCCCCGCCGCGCTGGTTGCGCAGCAGCCAGCCCACCCCGCGCGCAACCGCCACGCTGTCGCCCTCGCCCGCCGACATCAGGCCGAGCAGCGCCCAGGCGGTCTGCGCGGCGCAACTGCGGGTATCGCGACCGGCCAATGCGGGATCGAGATAGCTGTCGTTGGTCTCGCCCCAGCCGCCATCCTCGCGCTGGCACGACTTCAGCCAGGCCGCGGCGCGGCGGATCTCGGGCGCACCCGCGTCCACGCCGAGCGCCGCGAGCGCGGTCAGCACCGACCAGGTGCCGTAGATGTAATTGGTGCCCCAGCGGCCGAACCAGGCGCCATCCTGGGTCTGTTCGGCGCGCAGGAAGCGCAATACGCGCTCGCGCGATCGCGCGTCCTGCGGGCGCTGCAGGCGCGCCAGCAACGTGAGCACGCGCGCGCTGACGTCGGCGGTGGGCGGATCAAGCAACGCGCCATGGTCCGCGAACGGAATCCGGTTCAACCACAGGCTGTCGTTATCGGCGTCGAAGGAGGCGAAGCCCCCGTTGCGCGACTGCATGCCGACCAGCCAGTCGGCCGCGCGCTCGATGTTCTCCGCATAACGCTCCCGGTCGAAGCGGTGCATCGCCCACGCGCAGACCGCGGTGTCGTCGAGATCCGGATACACGTCGTTGCGGAACTGGAATGCCCAGCCGCCTCCGCGCAATCCCGGGTGGGTTTCGCGCCAGTCGCCCGGTTCGTCCAGCAGCTGCTTCGCGCGCAGCCATTCCAGGCCGCGGACCAGCGCGGGCAGGCGCGCGCCGCGCAGGTCCTCCTGCAAGGCAAGGCAGGTGAGCCCCGTATCCCAGACCGGCGACGTGCACGGCTGGCAGTACGCCTCCTGCCCGCGCACCACCAGCAGGTCGCGCAGCGCCTTGCGCGCGTCGCGGCAGAGCGGGTGATCCGGCGCAAAACCGAGCAACGGCAGCGCTTCCGCAGCGTTCACCATCGCCGGGAAGATCGCGCCGATCCCGTATTCGCCGTTCAGGCGCGGAACGATCCACTGCTTCGCGCGCTCGAGCGCATGCGAGCGCAGTCGCTTGGGCCTGTGCGGCTCGATCGCGCGACCGACGCGGTCGAGCCACAGGAACATGCGCGCGAGGAACGACGTCGGCGGCGCGAAATAATGCCGCTCGTCTTCCGGCGGCGTGGCGAACAATTCGCGCACGTCCACCCTGCGTGGATTCTTCGCGCGCGCCTTCAGGCTGCACAGCACGGCCAGCGGCACGACCACCGTGCGCGACCAGTAGGACACCTTGCCGACGTGCAACGGAAACCAGCGCGGCAGCAGGACCAGTTCCACCGGAACCCACGGCACGCCGCGCCAGGGCAGTTGCCCGAACAACGCCAACGTGATGCGCGTGAACACGTTCGAACGCGCCGCGCCTCCGTGCTTCAGAATGGCTTCGCGCGCGCGCCGCATGTGCGGCGCTTGCGGATCGTCGCCGATCAACTTCAGCGCGTAGTACGCCTTGACGCTGCAGCTGACATCCAGGGCACCCGCCTCGTACAGCGGCCAGCCGCCCTCGGCGTTCTGGCGCGCGCGCAGGTAATTGCCGATGCGTTGTTCCAGCGAGGGTTCGCTCTCGCCGAAGAAGTGCAGCATCAGCACGTACTCGGCGGGAATCGTGCAATCGGCTTCCAGTTCGTGGCACCAGCAGCCGTCCGGCTGCTGCAGGCCCAGGATCGCCTGGCGCGCCCGCCCGATCGCCGCTTCCAGCGGATCGGCCGCGACCGCACCGTCGCCGGAGCCGACCAGCCGCACCACGTTCGAACGCGCACTCGCCATCTCAGTTCACGGCAACGCGCGGCGGCGACCAAGGCTCGCCCGGCTGCATCGGCAGATCGCGCCCGAGCCGCATGAACCAGCGCCGCAGCACCTGGTCGTAGCCGGCGAACAGGTGGGTCATGATCAACGTGTTGGTGACCACGCGATGCGACACCTTGACCTCGCTGCCGCAGGTGAAGCCCGGGCGCTGATGGATCAATTGCAGCGTCTGCACCGCCAGGCCGAGCGCAAGCAGGCAGAAGCGGCGGATGCCGGTCTCCTGCTCCGGGATCAGCAGCGTGTATTCGAAACCGTTGCGCAGATGCCCGTGCGCGATGCTGATCAGGCGAGCGTAGGCCGCGCCGAAGCCGGGATGGTATTGCCCGCTGTCCACGCGATGCAGTTCTACGCCGGCGCGCTGGAACAGGTTCTGAGGCAACCAGCACACGCCACGGTCGTGGTCCTCCCAGAAGTCCTTCAGGATGTTGACCATCTGCAAGCCCTGCCCGAACGAGATGCCGAGCGTGCGCATGCGTTGGCCGTGCGCGGCGATCGCCGGCGAGTAGTCGCAGAACAGTTCCGTGAGCGTTTCGCCGACCACGCCGGCGACGTAGTAGCAGTACTGGTCCAGCGCGCGCTGGTCGCGCAGCCCGGCGGTGCTGGCGGAGCGCTCGTAGCGCGGCATGCCCTCGCACATGATCCGCACGCAGCGCTCGAGCGCCGCGCGCTGCGCAGCGTTGAAGCTGCGGGTAATCTCCAGTACCGCGCTGCTGTTGCGCACCAGGTCCCGCTCGGAATCCAGCGCATCCTTGACCAGCAAGGGCGCGAGTTCCAGCGCGAAGCGGTCGGCATCGCCCCTGCCCGCCACGACGTCCACGAAGAGTTCGTGGAAATACTGCTTCTGATCCACGCCCAGCGAAGACTCGTCCTCGATGGTGTCGGCGATGCGGCACAGCAGGTAGAAATTGGTCACCACGCGCCGCAGCGGGCGCGGCAATTGCGGGATCGTCAACGCGAAGGTTCGGGAAACGCGCGGCAGAATTTCATCCTGATAGCTCGCGCGCCCGCTGGCGTGGGCGTACCGATGCATGCGTTCACTCCTTGATCGCAGCCGATCCGAATATATAGCAAATTATCTGAACGCCGCCACTGAAGGCCCCGCGCCGGTTTCGTGAATCCAGAGTTGACGCTGCATGATCTAACATCGGCGGAGCCGGCGCGGCATGGCTCTCGATGGAACGACCAGCAGGAAAGGAATTCGCCGTGACAGCAAGCGTTGTGGCCCGCGAACCCGGCTTCGACAGCCGGTTCGAGGAATACCGCGCGCGCATCGAGCGCCTGCTCGACGCGCGCCTGCCGCCTGCCGGCACCGAACCACGTTCGCTGCACGATGCGATGCGCTATGCCACCCTCGACGGCGGCAAACGCATGCGCCCGCTGCTGTGCTACGCCACCGCGGAAACGCTCGCGCTCGCACCGGAAGCGGTGGACGAAGCCGCCTGTGCCGTCGAACTGATCCATGCCTTCTCGCTGATCCACGACGACCTGCCGGCGATGGACGACGACGCGCTGCGCCGCGGCCGGCCCACCGTGCACAAGGCGTTCGGCGTGGCCACCGCGATTCTCGCCGGCGATGCGCTGCAGACGCTCGCCTTCCAGACCCTCGCGTCGGCGAAGAATCCCCCCGCCGCGCGCGCGGCGATGCTGCGCGAATTGACCGAGGCGGCCGGCTCGCTCGGCATGACCGGCGGCCAGGCGATGGACCTGGAAGCGGAAGGCAAGCGGCTGGACCTGCAACACCTGGAAGAACTGCACCGCCGCAAGACCGGGTGCCTGATACGCGCCAGCGTGATGATGGCCTGCGCGGCCGACACCCGTGCCGGGGATCGTGCGCACGCCGCACTGGAAGCTTTCGCGGAGAAGATCGGCCTCGCCTTCCAGATCCGGGACGATCTGCTGGACGTGACCGGCGACCAGGCCGTGGTCGGCAAGACCCACGGCGCCGATGCCGCGCATCACAAGTCCACCTTCCCCGCCCTGCTCGGCGTGCGCGCGGCCGAACAACGTTGCGATGCGGTGTACGCGGAAGCGCTGCGCGCGCTGGACCCCGTCGGCGAGGCCGCGCACCCGCTGCGCTGCATGGCCGATCATCTCGTGCATCGGGACCGGTGATGGGAAGCAAGGTCCTGTTCGCGGTGCACGACTGGGGGCTGGGGCATGCCACGCGCAGCCTGCTGCTGATTCGCGCGCTGCTGGATCGCGGCGACGCAGTGACTGTGCTGATGGCGCCCGGCCCCGGCATGGATCTCCTGAAGTCCGAAGTCGGCGCCGAATGCGATTTCATAGCCGAACGCGACATTCCCAAGCCGTTCAGTCGCTGGCCCGCGCTGTTCTACCTGCGCATGAGCCTGGACATGCCGCGCGTGCTGGCGCTGTTCAAGGCGGAACATCGCCTCACCGAACGGCTGGTTGCGCAGCGCGGTTACGAACGCATCGTTTCCGACAGCCGTTTCGGCGTGTGGTCGCGCGCGGT
>DASVDY010000192.1:0-2152 GCA_036380855.1 Rhodanobacteraceae bacterium | reverse complement strand
TCGCGCGCCACGCGGGTCACTTCCGAGGCGAACGAGGCGAGCTGCTCGACCATGGTGTTCACCACCTTGCCGATGCGCAGGAATTCGCCGCGCAGCGGGCGACCGTCGATTTCCACGGTCATGGTCTGCGACAGGTCGCCCTTGGCCACCGCGCCGATCACGCGGGCCACCTCGGAGGTGGGCTGCACCATGTCGTCAATCAGCTCGTTCACCGCGCGGATTGCGCTTTCCCAGCCACCGGTGGCGTTGTTGACGTGCCCGCGCTGGGCGATCTTGCCTTCCTTGCCGACCACCCTCGACAGTCGCTGGAATTCCAGCGCCATCTGCTCGTTGATGCCCACCACCTCGTTGAACAGCCGGGCCAGCTCCGCGTCCGGCCCGGTGAGGTCGTCGGGCAGGCGCACCTGGAAGTCGCCGCGGCGCAGGCGCCGGAATGCGACGATCAGCTCGCGATGGTCAAGGCACTCCGGGGCAGTGGCCTTCTTGACTGCGGATTCGGCTGTGGACATCAGAGGTACTCGCAAGATGGGACGCAGGCACGATGGCCAGGCAAAAGCATGGCCACGCCCCTGGCGACAGCAAGAGGCGGCCTCCCTGTCCGCCGGATTCGATTCGCGCGCCGCGCCCGGCATGCGTCCATGCGCGAATGGGTTGGCCCATCGCCCGGCGATGCGGCGGATGGCCGGACCCTCTTCGCTCGTACCGGCCGGATGCCGATTGCCCGCATACCTCGAACCGCCCAGGCTCAGCCTTTGCCCCTGCTGACGCGTGCTCAACGCTTCGCGCTTTCAAGGGGGCAAAGAGACCCGTCGGCTGGTGAAAGCGGCGTGAAAACCGCGTGCGCGAGGCGCGTACGGCACCTCCGGGGCGGTCCCCGCAGGCTGCTGCCCGGCGGCGCGTGCGGCAGCGCCGGGTACTCGCGCGAGCGTGCGCGGAATTCTTTTCACTGGGGCGGAGCGAATCCCAGCGCCCGTTCCATTGCATCGAGAAGCTGCTCGGCCTGGTAGGGCTTGATGACCGCCGCCGAGTGCGCGTCCAGGGTCAGGTCGTGGTCCGCACGCCCGGTGGCGTAAATGACCGGCAGGCCGGGACGGCGAATCCGCACCGCCTGGGCGAGTTCCACTCCCGAGCCATCGGGCAGGCCGATGTCGGTGACCAGCACGTCCACGCTGTCCAGGTCGTGTTGCAGCGCAGCCTTGGCGGACGAGGCTTCCACGACGTGATGGCCTTCCCCGGACAACGTGTCGGCCAGCAACATGCGTATCAGTGGCTCGTCCTCGCACAGCAGGATGCGCAGTGGTGGCAATGCGCGCATTTTGGTTTCGGTCGTTGGTGGGGCGATTGGGGGTTCCGCTCGACGGGCGCAAGACGTGGTGGGTCACGTCCGCACCTGCCGCGCGGCATGTTATGCCATATCCACCCGCTTTCGTCCCGCGCCGAGAGCCGGCAACTCGCTTCTCCATGTGGATCAAGGGGCGAGTTTCGCGGTCAGGAAATCCACCGTGGCCCGATCCGCCTTGAGCCATGAGGCGTGGCGCAGGAAACCGTGGATCTCGTTGGGCAGCACCAGTTCCTCGTACGGCACGTGCTGCTTCTGCAAACGACGCGCGAGGTCCACCGTCTGCAGGAAATGCACGTTGCGGTCGTCGTCGCCCTGGATCAGCAGCACCGGCGATGTCCACGAGGCGACATCCGCGTCCGGCGAGGACTGCCAGGCGACCTTGATTGCCTCCTTGCGGTCGCCCTGCTCGTAGCGCGCCTCCGGCTTGCCGAACCACAGGTCAATGAAGCGCGACCAGTCGTGCACGCCGTGCATGTCCACGCCGGCCTTGAAGATGCCGGAATCGCGCGCCAGCGCGAGTGCGGTGAGATAGCCGCCGTAGGAGCCGCCCCAGATGCCGATGCGCTGCGCGTCCACGCCGTCGAGATGCTGCAGGTACTTCGCGCCGGCGACGACGTCCTGGTACTCGGCCGCGCCGGTCGGGCCCCAATGCTCCGGATTGTGGAAGGCGTGGCCGTGGCCGATGCCCAGCCGGTAATTCACGGACAGTACGGTGAAGCCGTGCGCGGCCAGATACTGGTTCACCGCGTAGCTGTTGCTGTAGTAATCCATGTAATGCCAGCCGAGCAGCATCTGCCGCGGCGGGCCGCC
>DASVDY010000191.1:0-3302 GCA_036380855.1 Rhodanobacteraceae bacterium | reverse complement strand
GCATCTCCGATCGCACCGCCTTCATGTACCTGGGCGAGCTGGTCGAGTTCGGCGACACCGAGAAGATCTTCACCAGGCCCGACCGGCAGCAAACCGAGGACTACATCACCGGGAGGTTCGGGTGAACACGCACGACCACATCGTCAAGAGTTACGACACCGAGATCGCGCGCCTGGCCGGCGAGATCGCCGCGATGGGCGAACTGGCGGTCGCGCAGCTCGAGGCCGCGATGGACGCGCTCGCCAGGCGCGACAGCCGCGCCGCCCAACGCGTGGCGGACAACGATGACGCGCTGGACGCGCGCGAACGCGAGATCAGCCACGGCGTGCTGCGCCTGCTTGCCTTGCGCCAGCCGATCGCGCGCGATCTGCGCGAGATCCTGGCCGCGCTGCGCATCGCCTCCGACATCGAACGCATCGGCGATTATGCCGAGAACGTCGCCCGCCGCTCGATGAGCCTGAACCAGTTCCCGCCGGTGCCGCTGGCCGGCGGACTGAACGCGCTGGCGGCGCTCGCGGGCGGGTTGGTGCGCGACGTCCTGCGCGCATATGTCGCGCGCGATGCGCAGGCGGCGCGCGCGGCCTGGGAGCGCGATGCGGAGCTGGATGCGCTTTACACCAGTCTGTTTCGCGCCCTGCTGACCTGCATGATGGAAGACCCGCGCAGCATCACCGCCTGCACGCATCTCCTGTTCGTGGCCAAGAACCTGGAGCGCATCGGCGACCATGCCACCAACATCGCCGAGGAAATCTGGTTCGTGGTGGAAGGCGAACCGCTGCCGAAGACGCCGAGGGAGTGAGGAACACCTTGCCGGCGCCGGTGTTTCGGCGCGCCTTTCGACCGGGGCGCGTGTTCAAGGCGTGAAGAGAGCCGCGGCCTCGCGCGGATCCGGCGCACGCCGTCACAAATGATTTCGCCGAAGTGCCGGCGGGCTGACTTCCGGCACTCCCGGCCCGTTTCCGCGCGGGGTTAGGGTCGAAGGGATTTGTTTCCTGCCGGGAGGCCGCCGTGAAAACACGTTCCGTTGCAGCGCTTGTGATGCTGACTTTCGCGGGGGCCGCGATGGCCGCCACGCCGCCCAGCGGCCCGTTCGCGAACCTCAAGTTCCGCAATCTCGGGCCGGCGGTGTCGGGCGGACGCGTGAGCGTGGTGCTCGGCGTGCCGGGCAAGCCGGACGTCTACTATGTCGGTACCGCCGGTGCCGGCCTGTGGAAGACCAGCGACGACGGCGTCAAGTGGGACAACGTGTTCAAGAAGGGCGATGCGGCGTCCATCGGCGCGGTGGCGCTGGCGCCTTCCAATGCGAAGGACATCTGGCTCGGCACCGGCGAGGCCAATCCGCGCAACGACGTGCTGCTCGGCCGCGGCGTGTATTTCTCGCCCGACGACGGCAAGACCTGGCAGTTCAAGGGCCTGGCCGATGCGGGCCAGATCTCCAGCATCGTGGTGAATCCGACCAATCCGGACATCGTCTACGTCGGCGTGCAGGGCAATCCCTGGAAGCCGAGCGAAACGCGCGGTGTGTTCATGACCACCGACGGCGGCAAGAACTGGAAGAAGGTGCTGTACGTCAACGACACCACCGGCGCCAGCGATCTGGAGATGGATCCGTCCAATCCGAACGTGCTGCTCGCCGGCATGTGGACCGTGCAGCGCAAGCCGTGGACGCTGCTCAACGGCAGCACCGACGGCGGCATCTGGAAATCCACCGACGGCGGCAAGACCTGGAACAAGCTGGCCGGCGGTTTGCCGACTTCCGATCCCACCGACCGCGTCAAGATCGCCTTTGCGCCGTCCTCGCCCAGCACCGTGTACGCGACGATGCCGACCAAGAGCTGCATCCTGTGGGGCAGCACCGATTCGGGCGATCACTGGAACTGCATCAGCAACAACCATGAACTCGCGGTGCGGATGTTCTACTTCAGCTCGATGGCGGTCGCGCCGGACAATCCGAAGACGATCTATTTCAGTTCGTTCAACCTGATGAAGTCCACCGACGGCGGCAAGACCGCCAAGGTGCTCGACCGCGGCGTGCACGTGGATCACCACTCGATCTGGGTTGATCCGAAGAATCCCAAGCGCATGATCCAGGGCAACGACGGCGGCGCGTTCGAGAGCGTGGACGGCGGCAAGAGCTGGCGTTCGTTCAACAACATGCCGATCGAGGAGTTCTACACCGTCGCGATCTCCAACACCGTTCCGTTCGGCGTGTGCGGCGGCATCCAGGACGACAACGCGGCGTGCGGTCCGTCCAACAGCCTGGCCGGCGCCGGCACCTGGGGCGCGGACTGGTGGAACCCTTCAGGCGGCGACGGCACCTACGTGGTGCCCGCGCCTTCCGATCCGACGATCGTCTATGCCGCCTCGCAGACGGGGTTCACCTCGCGCATAGACACGAAGAACTGGACGCGCAAGTTCATCCGTCCGGTGATGACGAGCATGGGCGACACGCCGATCTCGAAGCTGCAGTACCGCTTCAACTGGGCCGCGCCGATCGCGGTCTCCGCGACCGATCCCGACACGCTCTACATCGGTGCCAACGTGGTGTTCAAGTCCACCGACGGCGGCGCCAACTGGCAGCCGATCTCGAAGGACCTCACCCGCGACATCAAGGACCACCAGCCGGTCGCCGGTGGCCCGGTGTTCCATGACATCTCCAGTGCGGAGAACACCGACACCATCCTCTCGATCTCGCTTGCGCCGACCGATCAGAACGTGATCTGGGCCGGCACCGACGACGGCCTGGTGTGGGTCAGCAAGGATGGCGGCGCCAACTGGACCAACGTCTCCGCCGGCTTGCCGCAGGCCGTGTCACTGGGCCGCATCTACCAGATCGGCGTATCGCCGTTCCACGCCGGCACCGCCTACATCGCGGTGGACGGCCACATGCTGGGCGACGAACATCCCTACGTGCTGAAGACCAGCGATTACGGCGCGCACTGGACCAGCATCAGCAACGGCCTGCCGGACGACTATGCCGCGGTGGTGGTGCGCGAGGATCCGAACCGCAAGGGCCTGCTGGCGCTGGGCACGATGCGCGGCCTGTACCTGTCCTTCGACGACGGCGCGCACTGGCAACCGATGACCGGCAACCTGCCGACGATGGCGGTGTGGGACATCAAGTTCACCAAGTCGCCGCACGACCTGGTGCTCGCCACGCACGGCCGCGGCTTGTGGATCCTCGACAACATCGAGGCGCTGGAGCAGTGGCAGCCGAAGCTGGCCGATGCCGCGCTGCATCTGTTCCCGTCCGCGCAGGGCACGGAATGGATCGAGTTCGGCGGCCGCCACATCGGCCCGGC
>DASVDY010000190.1:0-3496 GCA_036380855.1 Rhodanobacteraceae bacterium | reverse complement strand
GGAGATCGCGCGGCTGCACAAGCGCCTGCGCGCGACCATGATCTACGTGACCCACGACCAGATCGAGGCGATGACGCTCGGCCAGCGCATCGTGGTGTTCAACCAGGGCGAGATCCAGCAGATCGACACGCCGATGCGGCTGTACGAGCAACCGGGGAACCTGTTCGTCGCCGGGTTCCTCGGCAGCCCGGCGATGAATTTCCTGCGCGGTCGCCTGCAGTGCGAAGGCGATGCGGGCGCGAGCTTGCGGATGGATGGCGAAAGTCTGCCACTGGGTGACCTGCTCGCCGCGCACCCGGGCATCGAGCGCTATGACGACCGCGAGATCGTGCTCGGCCTGCGCCCCGAGCAACTCCAGCTTGCGTCGGCCCATGCTGGCGCGCTGCCGTCACTGCGCGCTCAACTGGAAGTGACCGAGCCGGTCGGCAACGAGGTGTTCCTGTACCTGCGCCACGGCCCGACCGAACTGGTCGCGCGCGTGCCGCCGCAGCACCTGCCCGTGGCGGGCAGCGAAGTGGCGCTCTGCTTTGCGCCGGAGCACCTGCATGCCTTCGATCCGGAATCCGGCCGCCGTATCGAACAGGCCTGATGCAGAAGGGGAGAGCGGCGATGTGAGAGGCTGCGCGGAGGCGATGCCCCCATTCCGTCATTCCGGACGCTGCGGAGCAGCGATCCGGAATCTGGTTTTTGAAAAATGGAAGAGCAGATTCCGGGTTCCGTTCGCGATCGGATCGCGAACGTCCCCGGAATGACGAAGGCATGGATGACCGCGGATCAGGCGCCCGGAACTCCTGTCGTTGAGCTTTGTCCGCGTTTTCCGTGTCGATCCGTGTCAAAAAAGCTTCCCCATCAACGCATCATGCGCTGCACCGCGTCCAGCACGCGCTCGACCGTGAAGCCGAACTGCGCGAACAGGGTGTCGGCCGGTGCGGACGCGCCGAAGCTGTTCATGCCGATCACTTCACCGTCCAGCCCGACGTACTTGCGCCAGTAATCCGCGCTGGCCGCCTCGACCGCCACGCGCGCGCGGCACCAGGACGGCAGCACGCCTTCGCGGTACTCCACGGGTTGCGCGTCGAACACTTCCGTGCACGGCATCGAAACCACCCGCGCGCCGATCCCGCGCTGCTGCAGCGCGCGCATCGCCTCCATCGCCAGTTCCACTTCCGAACCGGTCGCGATCAGGATGGCGCGGACCTGCGCGTCGGCCGGATCGGAAAGGATGTAGCCGCCGCGTGCGATGGCCGCCAGCTGGTCCTCGCTGCGCGGCTGAGATTTCAAGGCCTGCCGCGAGAACACCAGGCATGAGGGGCCTTTGCGGTGTTCGATCGCGCTTTGCCAGGCGACCGCCGACTCCGCCGCGTCGCACGGCCGCCACACGCGGTTGTTCGGGATCAGCCGCAAGGAAGCGAGGTGCTCGACGGGCTGGTGGGTCGGGCCGTCTTCGCCCAGGCCGATCGAATCGTGCGTGTAAACGTGGATCGCGTGTGCGGGGATCAACGCCGACATGCGCACCGCGTTGCGCGCGTAGTCGGAGAACACCAGGAAGGTCGCGTCGTATGGAATGAAGCCGCCGTGCAGGGCGAGGCCGTTGCTGATCGCGCTCATGCCGAATTCGCGCACGCCGTAATGGATGTAGTTGCGCGGCGCGGTTTCGCCGTTGACGTCGTGCGCGCCCTTCCAGAGCGTGAGGTTCGATTCGGCCAGGTCGGCTGAGCCGCCGACCAGCTCCGGCAGCAGCGGCGCGTAGGCATCCAGCGCCATCTGCGAAGCCTTGCGCGAGGCGATGTTCGGCGCCTGCTCCTGCTGCGCACGAACGAACACTTGCGCGTGCGCGGCGAAACCCTCCGGCAACCTGCCGGCCATGCGGCGCTCGAATTCGGCCGCGAGATCCGGATGCGCGACGCGGTAACGTTCGAACAGCGCATTCCATTCCGCCTCGCGCTGCGCGCCCTTGTCGCGCGCGTTCCAGGCGGCGTAATACTCGTCCGGCACCACGAACGGCGGCCAGTTCCAGCCGAGCTGGTCGCGAGCGGCTGCGATCTCGTCCTTGCCCAGCGGGGCGCCATGCGCCTTCTCGGTGCCCTGCTTGTGCGGCGCGCCGAAGCCGATCGTGGTCCTGCAGCAGATGAGGGTCGGCTTGTCCGGATCGAGCGCGGCCGAGACCAGCGCGGCCTTGACGCTTTCGGCGTTGTGGCCGTCCACGTCGCGCAGCACTTCCCAGCCGTAGGCTTCGAAGCGGGCGGCGCTGTCGTCGGTGAACCAGCCGCGCACGTGGCCATCGATCGAGATGCCGTTGTCGTCGTAGATCGCGATCAGCTTGCCGAGCTTGAAGGTGCCGGCGAGCGAGGCGGCCTCGTGCGAGATGCCTTCCATCAGGCAGCCGTCGCCCACGCACACGTAGGTGAAGTGGTCCACGACCGGGAAACCGTCGCGGTTGAATTCGCGTGCGAGCAGTTTCTCGGCCAATGCCATGCCGACCGCGTTCGCCAGGCCCTGCCCGAGCGGGCCGGTGGTGGTTTCCACGCCGGGCGTTTCGTGCGCTTCAGGATGGCCGGGCGTCTTCGAATGCCACTGGCGGAAGCGCTTCAGTTCATCCAGGGGCAGGTCGTAGCCGGACAGGTGCAGCAGCGCGTACTGCAGCATCGAACCGTGTCCGTTGGACAACACGAAGCGGTCGCGATTGCTCCAGTGCGGATTGGCCGGATTGTGCGAAAGGAAATCGTTCCACAGCACTTCGGCAATGTCGGCCATGCCCATCGGCATGCCCGGATGTCCGGATTTCGCCGCCTCGACGGCATCCATGGCCAATGCGCGCACGGCATTGGCGAGTTCGCGGCGGGTGGGCATTGCGGAAGTTCCCCGGATCACAAAGGCGCGGATTGTAGCGGTTCACGCGGCGGTTAACGCGATGAACTGCGCCTGAGCCGCTCTTTGCAAAAACGCAACATCCGGATGCCGACACGGTCACAGGACTGCGCGCCGGCAAGGCAATGCCCGTGCGCAAATTCCCCAAAGCTGGAGAAAGATAATGCGCAAGACCCTGACTGCCCTTTCCATCGCCGCGGCTTTCGCGGTGAGCGTGCCGGCCTTGGCACAGAACACCGGCGACACCGACAACGGCGGCTTCTTCATCAACGGCAACGTCGGCCATGCACAGGTGATTTCCGGCCCCAACAGCGGCAGCGATACCGGTTACGCGATCAATGGCGGCTACCGCTGGTCGTTGTCCCCCAATTTCTCGCTGGGTCCCGAAGTGGGCTACAACGATCTCGGCAACGTTCAGATCAAGAACGTGTTCAACAGCCAACCGGTGGTGGCCAACGACAAGTCGTCGCTGCACGGCTGGACCGCGGGCGTGAACGCGCATTACAACCTCAACCCGAACTGGTACGTCTCCGGACGCACCGGGCTGTATGCGTGGCGCGGACACGGCCTCAACAACGATCCGTTCCCGATTGACGAGCACCGCAGCGACAACGGCTACTACGCCGGC
>DASVDY010000189.1:0-7432 GCA_036380855.1 Rhodanobacteraceae bacterium | reverse complement strand
CCCGAAGGCCTTCTTCACACACGCGGCATTGCTGGATCAGGGTTGCCCCCATTGTCCAATATTCCCCACTGCTGCCTCCCGTAGGAGTCTGGGCCGTGTCTCAGTCCCAGTGTGGCTGATCATCCTCTCAGACCAGCTACGGATCGTCGCCTTGGTGGGCTTTTACCCCACCAACAAGCTAATCCGGCATCGGCTCATCCAATCGCGCGAGGTCTTTCGATCCCCCGCTTTCACCTTGCGGTCGTATGCGGTATTAGCGTAAGTTTCCCTACGTTATCCCCCACGACTGGGCAGATTCCGATGCATTCCTCACCCGTCCGCCACTCGCCATCAACCTAGCAAGCTAGGTCATGCTGCCGTTCGACTTGCATGTGTTAGGCATGCCGCCAGCGTTCAATCTGAGCCAGGATCAAACTCTTCACTTGAAGGTTTCGACGATCTTGCGATCGTCTATCTTTGAAGGTCTAAACCCAACCCAATAATTCATCGCTGAATTACTTAGGTTCTTAGGTTTGGACACTTTGCATCTGGACTTTCATCCATCCGCAAGGCGCCCACACAAGTCACCTGCGCACACTGTCAAAGATCGCGCTTCGCACGTTCCGGCATTTCGCCGTCGTGCCCCGACATATCGCCGAGTGAGCCGACAATCATACAACACATTCCGGAGCTGTCAACACTGCCGGCCATGTTTTTTCGTCGGCCTCTTTCCCGACGGACCGAGCCGCCGGGCTGCGAAGAATAGCGCGAACGCGGTGGGCTTGGGAAGCCCCCGCGGCGGTCGCGTTACACTGGGTTCTTCGAATCGGGACCACTGCCATGCGTTCGCCGCTCGCGCTGTTCTGCTCACTCGCCCTGGCTTCGGTGGGTGCCGCCTGCGCGCACGCGCCGGCCAATTCTGCGCGCGCCGGCGACGGCTCCGCGGTGGTGCTGCGCGGGCACCGGATCAGCGTGGAAATCGCGGCCGACGAGATCAGCCGCGCACATGGCCTGATGGATCGCACGCACATGCCGGCCGATCACGGGATGTTGTTCGTGTTCCCGGATCAAGCGGTGCGCACCTTCTGGATGAAGGACACGCTGATTCCCCTGGACATGCTGTTCCTGGACGCACGCCGCAGGATTGTGACCGTGCTGCGCGACGTGCCCCCGTGCAAGGCCGATCCGTGCCCGATTTATCCCAGCACGCAGCCTGCGCGTTATGTGCTGGAGTTGAACGGCGGAGCCGCCGCAAGGCTCGGCGCGCGCGAAGGCGACACCGCGAAATTCATCAACGTGCCACCCGCGACGCACTGATCGTCAATGCGCTCGCCTGCGGAATGCAGGCAGGGCACGCCCACGTGGTACGGCACCAGCGGACCGGGTAGCGCCTCGCCCGCATCGAACCAGCGATCATCGAACGGAATGAATTGCTGCATGGCCGTCTTCCCTCGTTGAGACGGTTCCATTTCAGCATTCGTGTGTGCAGGCGCGGTGACCCGGATGTGGCGCCGTGGTGACGAAAAAGGGAAATCGCGTGAGCACTGCCGCGCAACATCGCGTCGGCAGCAGCTTTGCGGCTCAGATTTCGATCATCTCGAAATCGTCCTTGGTCACGCCGCAGTCGGGACAGGTCCACGTGTCGGGAATGTCCTCCCAGCGCGTCCCCGGCGCGATGCCTTCTTCCGGCAAGCCGGCCTCCTCATCGTAGATGAAGCCGCAGACCACGCACATGAACTTGCGATAGGCCTCGACGGTTGCGGCGCTTGCGGTCATGATTCTTCGTTGGCGGGTTGGGTAACTCCCCTATTCTCGCAAGATGCGCCGCCGCATGAAAGCGCGACGTCGTGAACCATTCAGGAGACGCCGCGTGTTCCAGCCGCTGTTGCGCCGTCGCGGTCCTTCGACGATGCCCGGAACTGGGCTGTATGCGATAACCGATGGGCCGCGCCGGGATTTGGTCGAAGCCGCTCGAGCGGCGCTGCTCGGCGGCGCGAGCGTGCTGCAATATCGCGACAAGACTTTCGATGGCGCGCGCCGCTTGCACGAGGCGCTCGCACTCGCGCAACTCTGCGCGGAGTTCGAATCGCCACTGATCGTCAACGACGACGTGGAACTTGCGCTTGCAAGTGGCGCGGCGGGCGTGCACCTGGGCGAGGACGACCCCGGCATTGCCGCCGCGCGCGCCCGTCTCGGCCCGGATGCGATCGTCGGCGTCTCCTGCTACGACTCTCTGCAACGCGCGCGCGATGCGGCCGGTGCCGGCGCGGACTATCTCGCCTTCGGCGCGTTCTTCCCGTCACCGACGAAACCCCACGCGCACCGCGCCACCCCCGAGTTGCTGCGCGAAGCGAAGGCTTTCGGCTTACCGGTAGTGGCGATCGGCGGCATCACGCCGGACAATGGCGGGCCGCTGATCGAAGCCGGCGCGGATTTCCTCGCCGCGATCTCGGCTGTATTCGGCGCAACCGATATCCGCGCAGCCGCGCAGGATTTCACGACCCTCTTCCAGACACACGACCCATGACCACCAATCACGAACTCTTCCAGCGCGCCCAGAACCTGCTTCCCGGCGGAGTGGACTCGCCGGTTCGCGCGTTCAAATCGGTCGGCGGCGAGCCGTTCTTCAGCGCACGCGCCGACGGTGCGTACCTGTGGGACGTCGAAGGCAGGCGCTACGTTGACTACGTCGGCTCGTGGGGACCGATGATCGTCGGCCACAACCATCCGCGCGTGCGCGAAGCGGTCGAGCGCGCGGTGCGCCACGGGCTGTCCTTCGGGACACCGTGTGCCGCGGAGGTCGAAATGGCCGAAGCGATCGCCGCGCTGGTGCCGTCGGTGGAAATGGTGCGAATGGTCAATTCCGGCACCGAGGCGACGATGGCGGCGCTCCGGCTGGCACGCGGCGCGACCGGCCGCGAGCGCATCGTGAAGTTCGAAGGCTGCTACCACGGTCACGGCGACTCGTTCCTGGTGAAGGCCGGCTCCGGCGCACTCACGCTCGGCGTGCCCGATTCGCCCGGCGTGCCGCGCGCGCTGGCGGATCTCACCTCGACCCTGCCCTACAACGATGCGGAAGCGGCGCGCGCGCTGTTCGCGCAATTCGGCGGCGAGATCGCGTGCGTGATCGTGGAGCCGGTGGTCGGCAACATGAATTGCATCCTGCCGCGCGAAGGCTTCCTGCAAACCCTGCGCGAGCTGTGCACGCGTCATGGCGCGCTGCTGATCTTCGACGAGGTGATGACCGGTTTCCGCGTGGCGCCCGGCGGCGCGCAACAGCTGTTCGGGATCACGCCCGACCTCACCACTTTCGGCAAGATCATCGGCGGCGGCATGCCTGTCGGTGCGTACGGCGGCCGACGCGAACTGATGCGACAGGTCGCACCCAGCGGGCCGATTTATCAGGCGGGCACCCTCAGCGGCAATCCGGTGGCGATGGCCGCGGGCCTTGCGATGCTGGAGTTGGTCAGGGAGCCCGGATTCCACGCCGCGCTCGAACGCAAGACGCGGATGCTGACCGACGGCCTGCTCGGGTGCGCAAGGGAAGCCGGCGTGCCGTTCTCGACGAATCATGTGTGCGGCATGTTCGGTTTGTTCTTCACCGCGGATGAAGTCGAGACGTACGCGCAAGCGACAAACTGCAACCTCGCCGCATTCCGGCGCTTTTTCCACGCCATGCTCGAACGCGGCGTGTACCTCGCGCCCAGCGCGTTCGAAGCGGGTTTCATGTCCTCGGCGCATTCGGAATCCGATATCGCCGAAACCCTGGACGCCGCGCGCGCGGCCTTCAGGGCCGCCGCCTGACCGGATCGGTGGCATCATGACCATCTGGAAAAGCCTTTACACATATATCCATTAACTAATTGGCAGAAAGGTCCATCATCCCGGGAGCCGCACTCCCGCGGCATCGAATGGAAGGAACTGGACATGAAACCGCTCTCCCTCGCTTGCGGCCTGGCGCTCGGCCTGGTGCTCGCCGCCTCCGCGCCGGTCGCGATGGCGCACGACGTGGACACCACGCCGGCATCCTCCGCCAGCAGTGCCACCGCCCCGAAGTTGCACCAGGCCATGCGCTCGCTCTGGCAAGGCCATGTCACGCACACCACCGCGTACACCGCTGCGGTGAAATCCGGCGATCGGGCTGCGGCGAAGAAAGCCGCCGATGAGGTGGTCGCCAACGCCAGGCAGATCGCCGATGCGGTCGCAGGCTTCTACGGCAAGCCCGCCGGCGAGCAGATGCTGAAATTGCTGGCCGGGCACTGGGGCGGCGTCAAGGCGTACGCCGACGCCACCCACGCCGGCGACAAGGCCGCTCAGCAGAAGGCGATGCAGGATCTCGCCAGCAACGCCGATGCGATAGCGAAATTCCTGTCCGGCGCCAACCCCAACCTGCCGGAAGCGACCGTGCAGAGCCTCATGATGATGCATGTGTCCGATCACCAGATGCACATCAATGAAGTCATGGCCGGCAACAATGCCGCCGCGGCCAAGACCCTGGACCACATGCGTGCCCACATGAACACGATCGCCGACGCGCTGGCCGGCGGCATCGCCAAGCAATTTCCCGACAAGGCGTCGTGAACGCGCTGCCCGCCAGGCACCAGCCCGGAGAAACGCAGCAGCGATTGCTGCGCTGCCTGCTGCAAGCGCCGCAAGGCAGGAGCGTCGAGGAACTGTGCGGCGCACTGGGCATCACCCACAATGCGGTCAGGCAGCACCTGACCGCATTGCTGGCGGCGGGCTACATCGAGCGCGGCGAGGCGCGCCCCAGCGGCGGCCGCCCGCGCTCGGTGTACGTGCTGCTGCCTGCCGGGCGCGAACTGTTCCCGCGCAACTACGCGCTGATCGCCAGCGGGATGCTTGAACATCTTTATGCGAATGGCGGGACCGCAGCCGTCCAGGCCATGCTTTCGCAATTGGGCGCCGAACTCGGCGCGGCCGCCGCGCAGCGCATCGGTGGCAGCGACGACCCGCAGGCAATCGCCGATGCGCTGGCCGAACAGCTCGACGCGCTCGGCTACGAGGCGCAGGCCCTGCATCGCGGCAAGCGCGGCGAAGTCGAAGCCTGGAACTGCGTGTTCCACGCGCTGGCCAAGGCCCACCCGGATGTCTGCCGCTTCGACATCGCCTTCATGCAGGCCGCCACCGGCCGCAAGATCCAGCACACCGAGTGCATGTTGCGCGGCAGCCCGGCCTGCCGTTTCCGCATCGGCGCGCCATTGGCGCCATCGGAGTAGTCGCGGCAGCGTGCCGCGGTCGGCTTCCCGCTATGCTGATGCGGACGATTGCGGAAAACCCTCCATGGCGATGAAGTTCGACACGCTTGCGGTGCATGCCGGCGCGGAACCGGATCCGCAAACCGGTGCCCTGGCGCCGCCGATCCATTTGTCCACCACGTACCTGCACGGCCCGGCCGGCGAGCGCACCGAAGGCCTCGAATACCAGCGCGAGGATCACCCGACACAACGCCGCCTGCAGGAGGCGCTTGCCGCGCTGGAGGACGGCGAATGCGCGCTCGCGTTCGCCTCCGGCATGGCCGCCATCACCGCCCTGCTGGAATCGCTGCCGCGCGGTTCGCGCGCCATCATTCCGGACGATTGCTACAGCGGCTTGCGCACGCTGGCGAGGGAATTCCTGCCGGAGCGCGGCATCGAAACGGTGGCGGCGGATCTTGCCGACCTGGAGGCCGCACGCGCCGCCTGCGCGCAAGGCGCGGCATTGATGTGGGTGGAAACGCCTTCCAACCCGCGCATGAAGATCTGCGACATCGAGGCGCTGGCGCGCATCGCGCATGAGCACGGCGCGCTGCTGGCCTGCGACAACACCTTCGCGACCCCCGTGCTGCAGCAGCCGCTGCGGCTGGGCGCCGACGTGGCGATGCACTCGACGACCAAGTATTTCGGCGGGCACAGCGACGTGCTCGGCGGCGCACTGGTGTTCGCGCGCGCGGATGCGCTGTACGAGCGCGTCTCGCATCGGCGTCATATCACCGGTGCCACGCTGGCGCCTTTTTCCGCATGGCTGACCCTGCGCGGCTGCCGCTCGCTGCCGGCGCGCGTGCGCCTGCATTGCGCCAACGCAGCGCGGCTCGCGAGGTTTCTCTCTGACCATCCTGCCATCGAGCAGGTCAACTACCCGGGACTCGAACAGCATCCGGGGCATGCCGTCGCTGCCCGGCAGATGCGGGGCCAGGAGGGGATGTTCGGCGGCATGATGAGCGTGCAGGTGCGCGGCGGGCGCGAGCAGACGCTGGCCGTCGCAGGCAAGCTGAAGCTCTTCCACAACGCCACCAGCCTGGGCGGCTGCGAGTCGCTGGTGGAACATCGCGCCTCGGTCGAAGGCGCACATCCGGTGTCGCCGCAGAACCTGCTGCGCCTGTCGGTGGGACTGGAAGATGCCGAAGACCTGATCGCGGACTGGAAGCAGGCGCTGATGTAGGGCGGGTCTTGACCCGCCTTGCGCGACGGCGGGTCAACACCCGCCCTGCCTCATTCCTTCTGGAAGCGCGGCAAGACGTCCCGCAACACGCCCAGGCGTTCCAGCGGATCGGTCAGTTCCAGCAACTGCTGGCGCTCGGCGGGCTTCAACGGCAGGAATTCCGCCAGCCGGAACCCGACCCAGCTCGCGTCGTCGTAGCGTTCGCGCGGCGCGTCGCGCCACCAGCCGCCCGCCTGTTCGACCAATCGCCCCAGGATGTCGGCCAGCAGGCCGAATTCCGGCGGCACCGGGATGGTCGGCTCATCCGGCCAGTAGCGCACGTCGCCGCGCACCAGGCCGTTGTCGCGCACGCGCGTGCGCAGCACGCGAAAGCGCGCGCCGCCTTCCACGCTGATGCCGAGCAGGCCATCGGGTTGCGAATGGAAATCGGTGATCCGCGCCAGCGTGCCGACCGCGGCAGGCACGGCCGGCGCGCCGGCTTCGGTGCCTTCCAGGATCAGGCAGACGCCGAAGCAACTCTGGTCGCGCGCGCAATCGCGCACCATCTGCAGGTAGCGCTGCTCGAAAATCCGCAGCCCGAGCGGGCCGCCGGGAAACAGGACGGTGCCCAGCGGAAACAGCGGGATGTCTTCGTTCGTCACCCGGCGAGTCTACCCTTGACGATCTGCAGGGCGGATTCAGCCCGCTTTCGCGGGGTCCCGCTCGCCATGACGCAATGCATCGAGAAAGCGCCGCGGCGCACTCTCGAAGCCGCCATTGGACATGAACACGACGTGGTCGCCTGCGCGCGCCTGTTCGCGCAAGGACGCAATCAGCGCTTCCACGCTGGACGCCGTGCGACCGCGACCTGCAAGCGCATCGGTGACGCGCTGCGCGTTCCATTTCAATTCCGGGCGCGCCAGGAACACCACCGCATCCGCGTCGCGCAGGCTCGGCGCAAGCTCCGCCGCGTGCGCGCCGGCGCGCATGGAATTGGAGCGCGGCTCCATGCCGACCAGGATTCGCGCGCTGCCGA
>DASVDY010000188.1:0-21523 GCA_036380855.1 Rhodanobacteraceae bacterium | reverse complement strand
TCCCGAGTCCCGAGTCCCGGCTCTATGAAGTCATCTTCGCCCAGAACTGCTTCACGCCGGACACGAAGGAACTCGCGCGCGGAGAATGCTTCGCCGCTTCGTCTGCGTCGGCAAAGGTTGCGTCGAACTGCTCGAGCAGTTCGCGCTGTTCCCGGGTCAGGCGCACAGGCGTTTCGACCACGACCCGGCACAGCAGGTCGCCGGTGCGGCCGCTGCGCACGGACTTGACTCCCTGCCCGCGCAGGCGGAACACGTGGCCGCTCTGGGTTTCCGGAGGCACGCTGATGGTGGTGCCGCCGTTCAACGTGGGCACTTCGATCTGCGCGCCCAGCGCAGCCTGCGCAAGGCGGATCGGAACCTCGCAATGCAGGTCGTCGCCATCGCGCTGGAAGATCTCGTGCTCGCGCACGTGCACTTCCACGTAGAGATCGCCCGGCGACGCGCCCGCCGGACCGGCTTCGCCCTGGCCGGAAAGGCGGATGCGATCGCCGCTGTCCACGCCGGCAGGGATGCGCACCGACAGCGTGCGCTCGTCCTGCAGCCGGCCCTCGCCGTGGCATGCCTTGCACGGATTCTGGACCACGCGTCCGGCGCCGCCGCAATGGGGGCAGGCTTGCTGGATCGAGAAGATGCCGTTCTGCATGCGCACCCGGCCCATGCCGCGGCAGGTCGCGCAGGCCACCGTCTTGCCGTCTTCGGAGCCCGAGCCGTTGCAGTGATGGCAATTGACGAGCGTCGGGATCTCGATCTTCTTCTCGATGCCGGCGACAGCCTCCTCCAGATCGAGCTCCATCACGTAGCGCAGGTCCGCCCCGCGCGCAGCGCGACGACCGCCGCCGAAGATGTCGGAAAAGATGTCGCCGAAGATGTCGCCGACGTCGCCGAAACCGGCGCTACCGCGGCCGCCGCCCATGCCGTTTTCGAACGCGGCGTGGCCGAAGCGGTCGTATTGGGCGCGCCGCTGCGGATCGCCCAGCACGTCCCAGGCCTCCTTGGCTTCCTTGAAACGTTCCTGCGCGGCCGGATCATCGGGGCAGCGATCCGGATGGCACTTCATGGCCACCTTGCGGAACGATTTCTTGATCTCCTCCGTGCTCGCCGTGCGTTCGACGCCGAGGACTTCGTAATAGCACCTTTTGTTCATGGCGCAGCGAAGGCGGTGGTTTGCGCGACGTTGTCAGGCCGCGGCTTCGCCATTCGGCAAGGGTCGGTCGGATCGGAGGTCATGGCGGCTCTCAACAGGCGAGCCGGGCTGTGCCCGGCTTGCCTTGTTTCCGGTTCGTCAGGCGTTCTTGTCGTCCTTGACCTCGGTGAACTCCGCATCCACCACGTCCTCGTTCTGCGCGCCGCCCTGCGGGGAGGGTTGCTCGGCACCCGCTTCCGCGCCCGGCTGGGCGCCGGCGGCGGCCGCGGCATACAGCGACTGGCCGGCTTCTTCCAGCTTGGTGATGCGCGATTCGATCGCATCCTTGTCGTCGCCCTTCATCACCTTCTCGAGTTCCGAAAGCGCCTCCTCGACGCGACCGATCACGTCGCCGCCGACCTTGCCGCCGTGGTCCTTGATGGCCTGGCGGGTGGCGTGCACCAACTGGTCGGCCTTGTTGCGGGTGGCGACCAGTTCCTGGAACTTCTTGTCTTCCTCGCGATGCGCTTCCGCGTCCGCGACCATGCGCTTGATCTCGTCGTCCGACAGGCCCGAGCCGGCCTTGATCTCGATGCGCTGTTCCTTGCCGGTCTTCTTGTCCTTGGCGCTGACGTGCAGGATGCCGTTGGCGTCAATGTCGAAGGTGACCTCGATCTGCGGCATGCCGCGCGGCGCGGGCTCGATGCCGGCGAGGTCGAAGCGCGCCAGCGATTTGTTGAAGCGCGCCTGCTCGCGTTCGCCCTGCAGCACGTGCACGGTCACCGCGCTCTGATTGTCGTCGGCGGTGGAGAACACCTGCGAAGCCTTGGTCGGGATGGTGGTGTTCTTCTCGATGAGCTTCGTCATAACGCCGCCCAGCGTCTCGATGCCGAGGCTCAGCGGGGTGACGTCGAGCAGCAGCACGTCCTTGACGGTACCGCCCAGCACGCCGCCCTGGATCGCCGCGCCCACGGCGACGGCTTCGTCCGGGTTGACGTCCTTGCGCGGCTCCTTGCCGAAGAAATCCTTCACCGCGTCCTGGACCTTCGGCATGCGGGTCTGGCCGCCGACCAGGATCACCTCGCCGACGTCGGACACGCGCAGGCCGGCGTCGTTCAACGCGGTGCGGCACGGCTCGATGGTGCGCTTGATCAGGTCTTCGACCAGCGCTTCGAGTTTCGCGCGGGTCAGCTTGATGTTGAGGTGTTTCGGGCCGGAGGCGTCCGCCGTCACGTACGGCAGGTTCACCTCGGTCTGGTGCGCGGAGGACAGCTCGATCTTGGCGCGCTCGGCGGCATCCTTCAGGCGCTGCAGCGCGAGCGGATCGTTGCGCAGGTCAATCCCCTGGTCCTTCTTGAATTCCTCGACCAGATAGTCAATCACGCGCTTGTCGAAGTCCTCGCCGCCGAGGAAGGTGTCGCCGTTGGTGGCCAGCACCTCGAACTGCTTCTCGCCATCCACGTTGGCGATCTCGATGATCGAGATGTCGAAGGTGCCGCCGCCCAGGTCGTAGACCGCGATCTTGCGATCGCCGCCGGACTTGTCGAGGCCGTAGGCGAGCGCCGCCGCGGTCGGCTCGTTGATGATGCGCTTCACTTCCAGGCCCGCGATCTTGCCGGCGTCCTTGGTCGCCTGGCGCTGCGAGTCATTGAAGTAGGCGGGCACCGTGATCACGGCTTCGGTCACCGTCTCGCCAAGGAAGTCCTCGGCGGTCTTCTTCATCTTCATCAGCACCTTGGCGGAGATTTCCTGCGGCGCCATCTTCTTGCCGTCGGAGGTTTCCAGCCAGGCATCGCCGTTGTCGTGGGCGACGATCTTGTACGGCACGAGGTCGAGGTCCTTCTTGACCTCGGCGTCGGTGAACTTGCGGCCGATCAGGCGCTTCACCGCATAGAAGGTGTTCTTGGGATTGGTCACCGCCTGGCGCTTGGCCGGCGCGCCCACCAGCACCTCGCCGTCCTTGCTGAAGGCGACGATGGATGGCGTGGTGCGGTCGCCCTCGGCGTTTTCGATCACGCGCGCGTTGCTGCCCTCCATCACCGCCACGCAGGAGTTGGTGGTGCCGAGGTCTATGCCGATGATCTTGCCCATGTCGGTTTGCTCCCTAAGGTCTCTTTGTCAGGTAGGCGGCCAAGGCCGCGATATGCTTGGATATCTGGGGCTCGACGGCCCCCGGTTCAAGACATCCCGCCCAGGCGGATGCGTGGGTTACTCCGGTTCCTTCGCGACCATCACCAGCGCCGGCCTCAGCAACCTTCCATTCAACACGTAACCCTTCTGCATCACGGTGACCACGGTGCCGGGCGCGTGCCCGCTGCCATCCACCATGCTCATCGCCTGCTGGGTTTCGGAGTTGAACGGCTCGCCCAGCGGGTTCACTTCGGTGAGGCCATTGGACTCGCCGAGCTTGTGCAGCGCCTTCAACGTCAACTGCATGCCTTCGCGCAATGCGCCCACGTCGGTGGTTTCGGCGGCCAGGCCATGCTCCATGCCGTCATAGACCGGCAGCAGTTCGCGCAGCAGCTTTTCGTTGGCGAACTTCAGGGCCTGTTCGAGATCCCTTTGCATGCGGCGGCGCTGGTTCTCGATTTCGGCGCGATCGCGCAGCAGCGCTTCGCGCAGGCCGGCGATGGTGGTTTCAGCCTCGGCAAGCTGCCGGGCCAGCGCGTCGTGGTCGTCTTCGGGAACCTGGCCGGCGTGCTCGGCCGCGGCGGCCTTGCCGGCTTCTTCCAGCTTGTCCTTGTCGGTCATCGTTCGTCCTCGTCAACGCAAAACCCCGGTCTCCGCGCCGCGGCCCGGGTTCTCACAACAATGGGTTATGCGGCCGGCAGGCCGCGATTCAAGTACCGCCGAGCACGCTCGAGAGCATGTGCGCAGTCGCTTGCACCACCGGAATCACGCGATCATAAGCCATGCGGGTGGGTCCGATCACGCCCAGCGCGCCCAGCACGCGGCCGCCCGCACCATACGGCGCGCTGATCAGGCTGAACCCTTCCAGCGGGGCGAAGCCGGATTCCTCGCCGATGAACAGCCGCACGCCCGGCGCGCGGGCGCAGCCTTCCAGCAAGGCCAGAAGGTCGCGCTTGCGCTGGAAAGCCTCGAACAATTCGCGCAGGCGATCCATCTGCGGGCCTTCCTCGCCCGCCATCAGGTTGGTCTGCCCGCTGACCAGCATGTCCGGTTCCGGTTCCGGCGCGAAGGTCTGCGCGGCCACTTCCACGGCGGCATCCAGCGTGCGATTCAACTCCGAGCCGGCGGCGCGCAGTTCCGCCAGCACCCGCAGGCGGATTTCGTCCAGCCGCAGCCCGGCGTAATGCTCGTTCAGGAAATTGGAGGCCTGCTCCAGCGCCCGCGCATCCAGCGGCTGGCGCAGGGCCAGCACGCGGTTTTGCACCTGACCATCGGCGAACACCAGGATCGCCAGCACGCGCCCGGCATCCAGCATCACGAATTCGATCTGCTTCAGCGGCACTTCCGAACCACCCGGCACCGTCACCACGCCGACGAAGTGGGTCATCGCCGAAAGCAGCGTGGAGGCGTTGCCCAGCAGGTCGCGCGTGGTGGCCGGCTGATTGGAATGGCCGCGCGGCAGGCCGCGTTGCATCTGCGCCATCGCTTCGCGCGGCAGCGGCTTGATTTCCAGCAGGCTGTCCACGAACAGCCGCAGCCCTTGCACCGTGGGCACGCGGCCTGCGGAGGTGTGCGGCGAAGCGATCAGGCCCAGCTCTTCCAGGTCCGACATGATGTTGCGGATCGTCGCCGGGCTGACGTCCAGCCCGGACGATCGCGACAGCGTTCGCGAACCGACCGGCTGACCTTCCTCCAGGTACTGCGCGATCAACACGCGCAGCAGGTGGCGGGACCGGGCGTCGAGGTGCGGGGCGGCGGGATTCGGCATTGCACCATCAATACGGCGCGCTGCCGCGGAATGCAATAGAGCGGCTCGGGACTCGGGACTTGGGGAGACAACACGACGTCATTCCCGGGCCGTCGCCTGCGATGGCACCCGGATTCTGCTGGTCGAGCTTCCAGCGGCAAAGCAGATTCCGGGTTCCACCGCGGACTCCGTCCACGGCGGCCCCGGAATGACGACAAAGTTGTTACGCTTTCGCCGGCTCACCGCTCGCCGCTCACGGCTCACCGCTCCCCGCTTTCGTTCCACGCACCCATGCTCACCCACCTCTCCGTCCGCAACTTCGCCGTGGTCGAATCCGCCGAAATCGAATTCGGCGCGGGGCTCACCGTGGTCACCGGCGAAACCGGCGCCGGCAAGTCGCTGCTGGTGGACGCGCTCCTGCTGCTCTCGGGCACGCGCGCCGACAGCGGCATGGTCCGCCAGGGTTGCGAACGCGCCGAGCTTGCCGCCGAATTCGATCTCGCCACCCTGCCCGCCGCGCGGGATTGGCTTGTGGAACAGGCGCTCGACGACGAAGACGGCGGCTGCCGGTTGCGGCGCGTGGTCGCAGCCGAAGGCGGGTCGCGCGCCTGGATCAACGGCCGCGCGGCGTCGCTGTCGCAATTGTCGCAACTCGCCGCAGCGCTGGTGGAGATCCACGGCCAGCACGAACACCAGGCGTTGCTCGATCGCGCGCAGCAACTGCAATTGCTGGACGCATTCGGCGGCTTGCAGGCGGAAACGACTCGCGTGCGCGAACTGGCGGCGCAATGGCGCGACACCGTCGCGCGCGAACGCGCGCTGTCCGGTGGCGAGGATCGCCAGACGCGCATCGAGTTGCTGCGCCACGAACTCGCCGAGCTGCAACGCTGGGCCCTGGTGCCGGAAGCCCTGGCGGAACTCGAAACGCAACACCAGCGCCTCGCCAACGCGGGCAAGTTGGCCGAAGGCGCGTCGGGCCTTGCCGAATTACTGGACGGCGATTCCGAATACGCCGCGGCGCGCAGCATCGCGCGCGCGAAAAACGAACTGGAGCGCCTCGCCGAACTCGATCCGGCCCTGCGCGGCCCGCTGGAGCTGCTGGACAGCGCAGGCATCCAGCTCGGCGAAGCGGCCGATGCGCTGTCGCGCTACGCGCAGGACATGGACCTCGATCCGCAACGCTACGCCGAAGTGGATGCGCATCTCGCGGCACTGCACGACCTCGCGCGTCGCCATCGCGTGCCGGCGGCGGAACTGCACGCGCGCGCGCAACAATTGAACGAGGAACTGCGGTCGCTGGAAGGCGCCGGCGACGCGCTGGCGAAACTTGCCGCGCAGCGCGAACAACTCGCACGCGATTACGATGCGGCGGCCAGGGCTCTCTCGAAAGGCCGCGCAAGCGTCGCGAAAAGGCTCGGCGCTTCCGTCAGCGGATTGATGGCCGAACTGGGCATGGCTGGCGGCACCTTCGTGGTGGAACTCGATCCCCAGCCCGGTAGTGAACCCGACGCGCAAGGCCGCGAGCGCTGCGAATTCCTGGTCTCCGCCAATCCCGGCATGCCGCCGCGACCCTTGCGGCGCGTGGCCTCCGGCGGTGAACTGTCGCGCATCGGCCTGGCCATCGAAGTGGCGGCGCTGGGCGCTGACGCGACCGGCACGATGGTGTTCGACGAGGTGGATGCCGGCATCGGCGGCGCGGTCGCGGAAGTGGTCGGCGCGAAATTGCGCGCGCTTGGGAGCCAGCGGCAGGTGCTGTGCGTGACCCATCTTCCGCAGGTGGCCGCGCAAGGCCACGCGCACCTGCACGTCGCCAAGGCCGTCGAAGGCAAGTCCACGCGCACGCACATCGCCGCGCTGGATGCGAAAGGCCGCAGCGAGGAACTCGCACGCATGCTCGGCGGCGTGGAGATCGGCCGCGAGGCGCGCGCGCACGCGAAGAAGATGCTGGAAAAAGCAGGGGCGAGGGATTAGTGGTGAGGGCGCAGTCGCGGGCTTGCCGCAGCCCACTCACTACTCGTCCCTAGGCCCTCGGGCCTTTCTTTTTGGGTCTGACGTACAGCACCAGCGAATGGTCGGCGAGGTCGTAGCCGTGGCTGGCGGCGATCTCGCGCTGCAGGCGCTCGATCTCCTCGTTGACGAACTCGATGACCTTGCCGCTTTCCACGTCAATCATGTGGTCGTGGTGCTTGCCGCGATCCAGCTCGTAGACTGCCTGCCCGCCCTCGAAGTTGTGCTTGGTGACCAGGCCCGCGGCCTCGAACTGCGTGAGCACGCGATAGACGGTGGCGAGCCCGATATCCTGCGCGTCGTCGAGCAGGCGCTTGTAGATGTCCTCGGCGGTGAGATGGCTGCGCGAGGCTTCCAGGATTTCCAGCACGCGCATGCGCGGATGCGTGACCTTCAGGCCCGCCTTGCGCAACTCCTGCGATTCCATCACGTTTTCGGGGTCGTTTCCCGTGGGCATGGTTCCGGCTCTCGCTTCGGCTCCGCAGGATGCGCACGCCGCTCATGCGGCGCGCGGACGCGCACGGCAAGGGCGCCTCCGGAAGCAACGCGGTCGCCCCGCACGAGGAACGAACCGCTTGCCACACCGCGCCCTAGTGTATCATCCGCCCTCCTCCGCCCCGAAGTTTTCCCGATGCGCAAGCCGATCCTTTTCATGCTTTCCGTTGTGCTGGCGCTCGGCGGATGCAGTGTCATCTACAAACCGGACGTGCAGCAGGGCAACCTGCTGGACGCCAAGAACGTGCAGCAACTGAAACCCGGCATGAGCAAGCAGCAGGTACTTGCGCTGCTCGGCACGCCGTCGGTCAGCAGCCCGTTTGCGCAGAACCGCTGGGATTACGTGGCCACCCTGCAGAGGCGCGGCGGCAAGGTGCTGGAGCGGACGTTGACGCTGTACTTCAACAACGACACGCTGGTGCGCACCGACGGCGATTTCCTGAAGGAAACCCCGCAGGAATTGCTGCAGGAAGCGAGGAAATACGGGCCGCTCTATCCGTCCAACCTGACCAAGGAAGAACAGCAGAAGCTGGAGAAGAAGGCCGAACAGGGTGGCGGAGGCGGCGGCTGACGCGGCTCAGCGCTGCGCCCGTTTCCGGCGCGCGTCCTTGGGATCGATCTTCAGCGGGCGATAGATTTCCACCCGATCGCCGTCGCGCAGGGTTGCGCGCAGGTCGGTCTTGCGGGCGAAGATTCCCACGCGATCGTCGCTGACGGGCACTTCCGGCCAGGCCTGGCGAAAACCCGAACCGGCGATCGCATCGCCCACGCTCGCGCCTTGCGGCAACTCCAGTTCGCGCAGGAACACGCGGTCCGGCGCGGCGCAAACCACGCTCACGCGGATCGTCGCGCGCTCAGGCATGGGCGCGGTTGGATTCGGCCACGAAATCGTCCACCATGCGGTCGGCGAGTTTCTGGAAGCCCATGCGCAGCGCCAGCCCGGTCAGCGGATTGCTGATCTCGAAATCCAGCGTCAGGCAGACCTTGCAGCCTTCATTGCCGAGCGGCGTGAACACCCATTCCCCGCTCAAGGTCCGGAACGGGCCTTCCACGAATCGCATGCCGATGCGGTAGGGGCGCTCGAGCTCGTTGCGGGTGACAAAGTGCTGGGTGAGGCCCGCGAAACGCAGGTCCAGTCGCGCCACCAGGAAGCCTTCGCCGCGCTCGCGCACGCGCGCGCCCGCGCACCAGGCGAAGCGGCGCGGGTATGCTTCCACGTCGTTGACCAGATCGAACATTTGCGCGCAGGTGTGGCGGACCAGCGCTTCGCGGTGGACGTGGGTCATCCCTTCATTCTAAACAACCGCTATGGCAAAGAAGAAAGACAAGGACGGAAAAGGCTCCTCCACGATCGCGCTCAACAAGCGTGCGCGCCACGAGTACCACATTGACGAGCGCTTCGAGGCGGGCCTGGCGCTGCAAGGCTGGGAAGTGAAGAGCCTGCGCGAAGGCCGCATCAACCTGAGCGAAGCCTACGCACTGGTGAAGGGCGGCGAAATCTTCCTGTTCGGCGCCTCGATTCCGCCGCTGATATCCGCTTCCACCCACGTGGTCGCGGAAGACCGCCGCACGCGCAAGCTGCTCTTGCATCGCGCCGAAATAGACAAGCTGATCGGCGCGGTCGAGCGCCGCGGCATGACCCTGATCCCCACCGCGATGTACTGGAAGAACAACCACGTGAAACTCGAAATCGGCATCGCCCGCGGCAAGCAGCAGCACGACAAGCGCGCCACCGAAAAAGAACGCGACTGGCAGCGCGAGAAGCAACGCACCATGCGTGCCAAGAACCGGAGCGCGTGACGCGGGACGCGGGACTCGGGAATCGGGCGCATGGCAACAACCATCGTCATTCCGGGGCCGCCGCGGCTTTACCGCGGCGGAACCCGGAACCCGGCGACTTTGCTCTTTCTGATGAACGTCAAAGCCACTGGGTCCCGGCTTTCGCCGGGATGACGGGGGTGGGTGCTTTAGCTCTGGCTTTGGCTTTGGCTTTGGCTTTGGCTTTGGCTTTGGCTTTGGCTTTGGCTTTGGCTTTGGCTTTGGCTTTGGCCCTGGCTCGGGATTCGGGATTCGGGATTCGGGTTTCGAAGCGTCGCAAACAAGGCGTCGTCATTCCGGGGCCGCCGCTGCTTCATCGCGGCGGAACCCGGAATCTGCCTTGAAGCTTCCAACGGATGACAAGAGCAGATTCCGGATCGCGGCTCTGCCGCGTCCGGAATGACGATCCAGACTTGTCAAACCCCCGCGGGAAGATATTTGAACTTCGCCATCTGCTCGCGGTGAACATTCACCACGCGCGCGACCTGCTCGCGGCTCAACGCTTCGCGCCACTGGTTGGCGCGGCCGGCGCGGAAGAACCGGGATCGTTCGTTGGCGGCCTCGATGAAGCCCTCGCGCTTCTCCAGCGTGGACAGCGTTCCGAACGAGGCATGTCTCACCGCCCGTTCGATCCGGGCCTTGTCCTGTATTCCCAACAACTTCGCCACCTTGGCGAAATGTTTTTCAGGCTTTTCGAGCAAATCCTCATAGCGCAGGATCAGCACGCGCGACCCCAGGCGCCCGGCGATCTCCGCCCAGCCGGCCACGTGTCGCGACCATGAACCCAGCACCTGGGTCACGAACATTTCATCGTTCGCGGTGGCGACGTTTTCGTTCGCAAGCCGCTCGATGGCTTCGTCCGCCGTCAGCCCGAAGTGATGGGTCATGCTGACCGCGACATCCAGCGGGTTGCGCACGACGCATATCGCGCCGGCGCTGACCTGCCAGTTGTAAAGCGGGTGGCCGTCCACGCTGCCGGCCATGTTGTGGGACTTCACCAGCCGCGTGCCCTGCGCGCGCTGCGCGATCAACGCATGCACCTGCGGGCGCAGCGCGGCGATCTCGCCGAAATCGAGGCCATGGCTCGGCCGTCCCGCCAGTTCGCTGAAGCGTTCCGGCAGCGCTTCGTCGTCCGCGTAATCCTTCAGCGCATCGGGTCTCAGCGGCTCGGGGCGATTGGCGATCAGGTTCGCCAGGAACGCGCGCAACCAGGTGTTGCCGGACTTGGGGTAGGAGGCGAGCCAGACGATGTTGCCCATGAGTTCGGGAATCGGGAATCGGGAATCGGGAATCGGGAGAGCGTAAGAGAACGTGAATCCGCGCACCAGCCGGGAATTGATTTCGCCCGCCCCCGCCACCACTATGGACGTCCCCGGGGGCGACCTGGCTTCGACGGGGGCAGCAAAGTAGCTTGGAGCATGCCGAGGGCGTCATCTTCCTCGTTAATCCGGTGGCAAAAAACTAGACGCGAACGACGACGTCTACGCTCTGGCCGCTTAAGGCCTAGCCCCGAACCCGCTTGTGCCCGTGCTCGCGGATGTAGGGTCATCATCACGGGATCGCTGATCGCTGCCGCCCGTCGGCGTTCGGCTAACTCGAAACAGGCTGGTCCCGGAGTGCGCTTCGCACATCGTGCTGCTTCGGGACGAGACTCAACGATGAGCTAAGCATGTAGCGCCGGGCGCGGAGCGCCTTCGGACGGGGGTTCGATTCCCCCCGCCTCCACCAGATGAAACAGGCCCGCCTCGCGCGGGCCTTTTCATTCGCCATGCGCGCAAATTCGCCGTCACGAATTCAAGGCAGGATCCGCCGCTGCACGGCTGTCCTCGCCCGCCAGCTACTCCCCCTCGCCCGGCTTCTCGACCAGGTCGCGCAGACTCGCCTGCATGCGCGCGTGCAACCGCACCAGTGCGCTCCACAGGAACCATGCCGTGACCGCGCCGATCGCCAACAGGGCGACCAGCACGCCGCGCGGCGGCAGGATCGCGGCGCCGAGCACGGCGATCAGCACCGCGAGACCGAACAAGGTGAACAGCGGGATCAGTTTCGAGAACACGCGCCGCAGCGCCTGCGTACTGCCACCGTACACGCTTTCGCGGATGCCGAGTTCCGAGAGCAGCATGCCGAGCGCGTCGGCCTTGCGATAGGTTGCGACCAGCATCGGCAGCGACAAGAAAAGCGCGCATGCCCATATCAGCGAACGCCGCATCACGTCGTCCATCGCCCATCGCGGCCAGTAGCGCGGAATTGCATGTTCCAGCCACGCGCCACCGGCGAATACCGCGCACACCAGCAGTACGTTGATCCCGATGTGCCAGAGCAAACGCCGCAACATGCGCGCGATCGCCAGGTTGTCCCCGCCAGGCTGCAATTGCGCCAGCCATTCGCCGTAGCCGGAAGTGAGCGCCAGCAGCCAGCGTGGCGCAATTGCGCGCAGGCCACGTTCGATCGCCGGGGCGGCGCCGGTGAGCGCCGGCGAGAGCGCCATGCAGATCACGGCCGCGCCCACCACCAGCGGATACAACTCGGTCCCCACCGCGCCACCGGCAATGCCGAGGCTGGCGATCACGAACGAGAACTCACCGATCTGCGCCATGTTCAGGCCGATCCGCAGCGCCTTTCCCGCGCTGGCGCCGCCGAACAGGAACACGCCCGCGCCGCTTGCGAAGACCTTGCCGAAGATCACCAGCAGCGCCAGCCCGAGCGCCGGCAGCGCCACGTGCCACAGCGCAACCGGATCCAGCAGCAGGCCGATCGCGACGAAAAAGATCGCAGCGAACATGTCGCGCACCGGCTGCACGAGCTTGGTGATGCGCGGTGCGCAACGCGCTTCGGCCACCACCACGCCGGCCAGGAACGCGCCCAGCGCGATGCTGAAACCGGAATTTTCGGCGAGCAGGCTGGCCCCGAAGCAAATGCCGAGCGCCGCGACCAGCAGCATTTCCTCACGGCCGAACGCCGCGATCGCATCCAGCAGTTTCGGCAGCAACAGCAACCCCGCGATCAGCGCCGCGACGATGAAGACGGCCATCCGCCCGATCACGCCCAGCGCCGCATCCGGTGCGACCTCGCCGCCGGCCGCGACCACGCTGAGGATCGTCAGCAGCAGCACCGTCAGCACTTCCTCGGAAATCAGCACGCCGACCAGCAGCGGCACGAAGGGTTCGCGTCTCATGCCGCGCGCCTCGATGTTGCGCACCACCACCATCGTCGAGGAGAAGCACACGGCGCCGCCGAGGAACAACGCCGCGCGTGGCGACCAGCCCGCGAGGCGCCCGGCCTCGATGCCCAGCCACAGCATCAGCCCAACCTCGGTCACGCCCGCGAGCAGCACGCGCGCGCCCAGCGCGCGCAACTTGCGCAGCGAGAACTCCAGCCCGAGGGTGAACATCAACAGCAGCACGCCCAGGTCGGAGATGTCGCGCATCGTGCGCTGGTCGGTCACCAGCGACCATGGCGTGTGCGGGCCGATCAGCACGCCGGCGATGATGTAGCCCAGCAGCACCGGCAGGCGCAACCGGTGGAACAGCACCGTGATCACCCCGGCGCCGAGCATGACGAAGGCGAGGTCGCGGATGAAGCTGATGCCGTGCATTCGGGAACCGCGATGCGGGAGACGTTTGCAGCCTAGCAAACATTGACGCCATCCCGGGACGCATGCGGCTTCATCGCGGGCGGAATCTGGACTCCGCTTTCGCAGGAGCCGCTGCGTGCAGGCGCACTGCGCATGCCGGAACACGACGTGTGGGCGGTCCTGGCTTGGCGGGTGAGGCACCGCACGGAACATGGACGCGACCCGCTATCCGCGTGCAAAAGCTCCGTCGTCCCGGCGCAAGCCGGGATCCAGTGACTACCATTCGCTACCCGCGATCCGAGAAGTGCCGCCGTTCCGGCGCAAGTCGGGGTCCAGTGACTCCAGCGAAAGTCACCCGGTTCCGGATCGCGGCTCCGCCGCGTCCGTAGCGTAGACTTTTGCGATGCTGTCCCGACCGCAAAAAATGCCGCGCTTTCAGCAAAATCTCTTGACGCATTTCGCGCGCGCCAATATTCTTTCCGGTTCCAGCGTGGGGCCATAGCTCAGCTGGGAGAGCGCTACAATGGCATTGTAGAGGTCGCCGGTTCGATCCCGGCTGGCTCCACCACTCCCCGCTGTCCCCATCGTCTAGAGGCCTAGGACACCACCCTTTCACGGTGGCGACCGGGGTTCGAATCCCCGTGGGGACGCCAGGGTTTGTGCAGCCGTGATGTTGGGTGGTTGCGCATCTTTTGAAGCACGCTGGAATGTTGCACAATTGCGTTTCGCGAAAACCGTTTTGATGACCACGGAGCGGTAGTTCAGCTGGTTAGAATGCTGGCCTGTCACGCCGGAGGTCGCGGGTTCGAGTCCCGTCCGCTCCGCCAGTCAGAAAAACGGATTCGCAAAAGAAGCCCGCCGCGTGCGGGCTTTTTTGTGCGCGCAGCAGGCGTCAATCCGGCTCGACCCAGCCGCGCGCCCGGCCAACCCGCCGGGGCCACGCCAATACGCATCCCTTGCCGGCAGGTCGAAACCTTTGCGCGGGCTGGAAAGCTTGCGGACAGATCGCGCACCGATGCTGCCCATGACTTCCGGCAGCTCTTCCCAAAGGCGACTGATACGTTATATCGTTGCAATCTTCACAGGCCGCTCACGACCACGGTTTGCATGAACATGACCAGGGCCGACGCACTCCGAACCCCGATGCGCGTCGTGATCTGCGCGACGCTGTGCCTGCTGGCCGGCTGCGCGGTCGGGCCGGATTTCGAAAAGCCCGCCGCGCCCAAGGTCGGCGGCTACATCGCGCAACCGCTCGCAACGACCGCCGCGACTCCGGACGTCGCGGGTGGTGAAGCGCAGCGCTTCGAGATCGGCGCGGACCTTTCGGGAGACTGGTGGACGCTGTTCCATTCCAAGCCGCTCGATGCGCTGATCGAGCAGTCGCTCGCCAACAACCACGACTTGAAGGCCGCGCAGGCCGCGCTGAAGGTCGCGCACGAAAATACGCTGGCGCAACGCGGTGCTTATTTGCCGAGCGTGGGCGCCGGCTTCACCGCCAGCCGCGAGCACGACCCCGGCGCGGCTTTGGCTCCGGTGCCGAGCAACAACGCGTTCCTGTACAACCTGTACACGCCGCAGCTCAGCATTTCCTACACGCCCGACGTGTTCGGCCTGAATCGGCGCACGGTCGAGTCCCTGCGTGCACAGGAGCAGGCCACGCGCTTCGAAATGCTGGCCACGTACACCACGCTGACCTCGAACGTGGTGGTGACCGCGATCCAGGATGCCGCGACGCGGGCGCAGATCGAAGCCACGCGCGAGCTGATCGCGTCCGATTCGAAGATGCTGGACATCCTGAAATATCAATCCGACAAGGGTTACGCGAGCGGCCTGGACCTGGCCGGCCAGCAATCGCAACTCGCGCAGGCGCAGGCGACGCTGCCGCCGCTCATCAAGCTGGATGCGCAATTGCAGCACCAGCTCGCCGTGCTGACCGGGCAGTTTCCGGGCGAAATGCCGGGGCAGCATTTCAATTTCGCCGACCTGGAGTTGCCGCGAGACCTTCCCGTCAGCCTGCCGTCGAAGCTGGTCGAACAACGCCCCGACATCCGCCAGGCGCAAGCCAACCTGCACGCAGCCAGCGCCCAGGTCGGCGTGGCGATCGCCAATCGCTTTCCGAACTTCACGCTGAGCGCCGACAAGGGCAGCACCGCGCTGGCGATCGCCGACCTGTTCAAGGCCGGCACCGGCTTCTGGAACATCGCCGCCGACATCGCCGCGCCGGTCTTCGAGGGCGGCACCTTGAAACACCAGGAACGCGCGGCCAGGGCCGCGTACACGGAAGCCTCCGAGCAATACAAGGCCACGGTGCTCACCGCGTTCGAGAATGTGGCCGATGCGCTCACGGCGTTGCAGCAGGATGCCGACGCGCTGAGCTCCGCCGCGGAATCCGAACGCGCGGCGAGGACCACGCTCGATCTTGCGCAGCAGCAGGCACGCGACGGCTACACCGGCGACCTCGCCCTGCTCACTGCCGAACAGAACTACCAGCAGGCGCGCATTGCGCTGATTTCGGCGCAGGCGGAGCGCTACGCGGACACCGCGGCGCTGTTCCAGGCGCTGGGCGGCGGCTGGTGGCAGCGTGATGAACTGTCGAAGGATCCACATGAGTGACAAGGCCGCGAACCCATCCCCATCCGTCATTCCGGACGCGGCGAAGCCGCGATCCGGAATCTGCTCTTGCAGCACGCGCGATAAAACAGCAGATTCCGGGTTCCGCCTTTGGCGGCCCCGGAATGACGAGAAACCCGTGCGGAACCGCCCGGCACTGGCGCCATTGCCGCTTGCGCTTTGCGTGCTCTTGCTGCTCGCCGGCTGTTCCTCGGGCAATGACAACGCGGGCGTGCCATCCGCGCCCGCCAGCAACGTCACGCTGACGCAAGCGCAGCTCCGGCACATCGCGCTTTATACGGTCGCGCCTTCCAGCTTCCACAAATCCATCAGCACCACCGGCGTGGTGGATTTCGACCAGGACCAGGCGACAACAGTGCTGGCGCCGTTCTCCGGCCCGGTCTCGCGGCTTCTGGTCGCACCGGGCGATGTGGTGAAAAAGGGCCAACCGCTGGCGACCGTGGCATCGCCCGATTTCGCGGCAGCCGTCGCGGCATACCGCAAGGCGATCGCCACCGCGAACACCGATCGTCGCGTTGCCGACCTGGATGCGGACATGCTGAAGCACCACGCGATCGCGCCGCGCGAGGCCGAGCAGGCGCAGACCGACGCGGCGAACGCGGACTCCGACCGCGACGCAGCGCTGCAGGCTCTGATCGCGCTGGATGTGGACCCGCAGGTCATCAAGGACGTGCAATCCGGCAAGCCGACCGGGAAGATCGAAGGCACGATCCGCGCGCCGATCGCCGGCACCGTGGTCGAGAGGAACATCGCGCCGGGGCAACTGTTGCAGGCCGGCAGCACGCCCTGCTTCACCATTGCCGACCTGTCCAAGGTCTGGGTGATGGCGCAGTTGTTCGGCGACGACCCGGCCACGGTCCACGTCGGCGATGCCGCGCGGGTCTTCGCCACCGACGGCGCCAAACCGCTGGACGGCACCGTCACCAATGTCGGCGCCCAGGTGGATCCGGACACCCGCGCGGTCACCGCGCGGGTGAGCGTGCCGAATCCGCACGACACGCTGAAGAAGCAGATGTACGTGCGCGCGGTGATCACCTCGCGCGAAGCCACGCAAGGCATCCTGGTGCCGGTTTCCGCGGTCCTGCGCGACGACGACAACCTGCCCTTCGTCTACGTCGCCGAATCCGACGGCAGCTTCGCGCGGCGGCACGTGACCCTCGGAATCCGCAGCGGTGATCGCGACCAGATCCTTTCCGGGCTCAAGCCTGGCGAACGCATCGTCAGCGACGGCGGCCTGTTCCTGCGCTTCATGCAAAGCCAATGAGCGCGCTGCCACGGGAGAACACGGCGTCGGAGAAGGCGTCGCTGGTCAATCGCATCGTCGGTTTCGCGCTCGCGCAACGGATGTTGATCCTCCTGCTCGCCTGCGCGCTGGTCGCCGCGGGCTGGTGGGCGCTGAAGCGCCTGCCGATGGACGCCTATCCCGACCTTTCGCCGCCGATGGTGGACATCGTCACGCAGTGGCCGGGCCATTCGGCGGAGGAAGTCGAACGCCTGATCAGCGTGCCGGTCGAGCGCGCGATGGCCGACGTGCCCGACGTGGTGATGAAGCGCTCGGTGTCGCTGTACGGCCTGTCGGATGTCACCCTCACCTTCCGCGACGGCACGGACAATTACTTCGCGCGCCAGCGCGTGATCAATCGTCTTTCCGGCATCGGTTTGCCCGACGGCGTATCGCCGGAAATCTCGCCGCTGTCATCGCCTTCCGGCCTGATCTACCGCTACGTACTGCAGAGCACCGATCGCTCGCCCACGGAACTGAAGACCTGGCAGGACTGGGTGATCGCGCCGCAGTACCGCGCGCTCGCGGGCGTGGCCGACGACTCCGCATTCGGCGGCGGCGACATGCAGTACCAGGTATTGCTCGATCCGGCGAAGATCGCCGCGGTCGGGCTCACGGTGCCGCAGGTCGAGGCCTCGCTCGCCGCCAACAACGGCAATGCCGGAGGCGGCTTCTATTCGCAGGGCGGGCAGTTCTACTACGTGCGCGGGCTGGGCCGCCTGCAAACACTGGAAGACATCGGCAACGTGGTGCTGGCCGTGCACGACGGCACGCCGATCCTGGTCAAGGACGTCGGCACCGTCACGCTCGGCATCGCGCCGCGGCTGGGCAAGTTCGGCTACATGGATGCGCACGCCAACCTGGACGACGCGGTGGAAGGCGTGATCCTGATGCGCACCGGCGCGAAGACGCAGGATGTGCTGAAGCGCATCGAGGCGAAGACACAGGAGCTCAATTCGCAAATCCTGCCGAAGGACATCCGCATCCACCCGTTCTACGACCTGAGCAACCTGATCGCCGAAACCACTCACGTCGTCGCCCACAACCTGCTGCTCGGCGTTCTGCTGGTGATCGCGGTGCTGGTGTTCTTCCTCTACGACCTTCGCGCAGGACTGATCGTCGCGATCACGATTCCACTCGCGCTGCTGTTCGCCTTCCTGTGCCTCGACCTGCAGGACGCCTCGGCCAACCTGCTCTCCATCGGCGCGGTGGATTTCGGCATCCTCGTGGACGGCGCGATCTTCATGGTGGAGAACATCTACCGGCAGATCGCCTTGCGGCACGAGTCCGACATGCCGCTGCACATCCGCGAGATCGTGATTGACGCGGCGTCCGAAGTGGATCGGCCGCTGGTATACGCGGTGGCGGTGATCGTGGCGAGCTTCCTGCCGATCTACGTGCTGACCGGGCCGTCCGGCACGCTGTTCAAGCCGATGGCCGACACGATGATCTACGCGCTGGTCGGCTCGCTGCTGGTGACGCTCACCTTGCTGCCGGTGCTGTGCGCGCTGCTGATGCGGCGCGGCGTGCGCGAGCGGCGCAACGCGAGCTTCGAAAAGATCAAGGCGATCTACACGCGCTGGCTGGATGCGAGCCTTGCGCGGCCGTGGCGCACCTCCCTCATTCCGGCGATCCTGCTCGGACTGTCGCTGTTGCTGGTGCCCAGCATCGGCGCCGAATTCATGCCGCACCTGGACGAAGGTTCGCTGTGGGTGCGCGCGACGATGCCGTACACCATCTCCTTCGATGAGGCGACGAAGATCACGCCGCAGATCCGCAGCATCCTGCGCTCGTTTCCGGTGGTCACCACGGTCACCACGGAACACGGACGCCCCGACGACGGCACCGACGCGACCGGCTTCTTCAACGCCGAGTTCTTCGTCGGCCTGAAGCCGTACTCGCAGTGGAAGGGCAAGTACCGCGACAAGGCGGAACTGATCGCAGCGATGGACAAGAAGCTGCAGGCCTTCCCCGGCATCCAGTTCAACTACACGCAACCGGCCGAAGACGCGGTGGACGAGGCCGAGACGGGACTCAAGAGCGCGCTCGCGGTCAAGGTGTTCGGCCCGGACCTGCAGATACTCCAGGACAAAGGCAAGGCCATCAAGAATGTGCTGGCGCGCGTGCGTGGCATCAGCGACGTCACGCTGGTGCACGAGCTCGGCCAGCCGAGTCTCACCATCAAGATCAACCGCGCCAAAATCGCACGCTATGGGCTGAACGTGTCCGACATCAACGGCCTGATCGAAACCGCGATCGGCGGTGACGTGGCGACGCAGGTCGTGCAGGGCGAGCGCGAGTTCGACCTCGTCGTGCGCCTCGCGCAGCGTTACCGCGACAACCCGCAGGAAATCGGCAACATCCCCGTCGCGACGCCGGGTGGTGCGCAGATCCCGCTGAAGGAGCTGGCCGACATCGGGGAGACCAACGGCGCATCCTTCATCTACCGCGAGAACGACTCGCGCTACATCGGCGTACAGTTCTCGGTGGAAGGCCGCGATCTGGCCGGCGCGGTGCAGGACGCGATGCAGCAGGTCGCCAAAGCAGTGAAATTGCCGCAGGGCTATCGCCTCGACTGGGGCGGCGAGTACAAGGAATACACCGCCTCGCGGGCGCAGATGAACGTGATCCTGCCGCTGACGGTGCTGCTGATCTTCGCGCTGCTGTTCGTGCTCTACGGCAACTTCAAGTTTCCGTTCATCACGGTGCTGGGTGTGGTGCTGTCGGCGCCATTCGGTGGGCTGCTTGCGCTGTGGCTGACCGGCACGCCGTTCTCGGTGTCGTCCGGCATCGGCTTCATCGTGCTGTTCGGCGTGTCTGTACTGACCGGCGTGGTGTACGTGTCCTACGTCAACGAACTGCGCCGCGACGGCATGAGCATTGACGCCGCGATCCGCGAGGGCGCGATCCTGCGCCTGCGCCCGATCATGATGACCGCGCTGGTCGCCGCGCTGGGCCTGCTGCCGGCCGCGGTCGCTACCGGCGTGGGCACCGATTCGCAGCGCCCGTTCGCGTTGGTGATCGTGTGCGGCATGCTGTCGCGGCTGGTCATCGGCGTGCTGGTGATGCCGGCGCTGTATGCGCTGGTCGCGAGGCCCAATGATCGCTTGCAGGTGTAGGGCGGGTCTTGACCCGCCCTTCGTGACCGCCGATCGGGACCCGCCCTGCGCAAAGTTCGCGTTCCGCCCGAAGGCGGGGGACGCTGCTGCGCGGCCGCTGCGGCCATGCCTCAAGCTTCACGGGGCGGGAGTAGCGAAAGCGCATCCACTACTCGCGGCGGCGGGTCAAGACCCGCCCTACGCAAAACCTTCAGGCCGCTTCGGTTTCCACCCGCTCCAGCGTGCCGATCGAATGGCCCTGCTCGGCCAGGTATTCCAGCCAGCGGTTGAGGAAGGAATTCATGCGCAGGCGATGCTGCAGCACGTTGCGCGCCGGCGCGAAGGGTCCCAGCACCTGCCACAGCTCGCGCCCGGGCTGGCAATGCAGGGCCTCGGTCGTGTGCGCATCCAGGTACATGCGCAACTGTGCCGAGGGCGCGGGCTGGCCGGTCGCCGCATCCAGCACCGCATAGCTCAGGCCGATCTCGATCGTGTACGGGTGCCGCTCCTGGATCGAAAGCCTCAGGTCCAGCCCGTCGCCGACGCTGGAAACGTATTCGCCGGCCTGCAGACGCTGCGGCGCGAACATGCGGACCAGGCGCTGGTGGTTCTCGCTGTACAAACCCATCAACCAGGCGAAGCGGCCCGGCAGCAACGCGCTCGCGCGCGAAACGCGATGCGAAAATTTCGTGCTGACATACATCGTTGACATGGCCCGATCTTAGCGCAGGAATTCACCCGCGCACGTCTTGTTTTTTTCGCAAAATAAGTTCACGGTATGGGTCTCACGCGCGCGGAATCTTCCGCGCGTTTTTTGTGATCGCTGTCGCGATTGCGCACGCAACCGATAGCTGTCGTCATTCCGGACGCCGCGAAGCGGCGATCCGGAATCTGCTCTTCGTGTGGTGAAAGCAGATTCCGGGTTCCGCGCTGCGCGCGGCCCCGGAATGACGAAGTCCGTAGCCAGTTGTCCGCATGATGGGCCGACAAGCCCAGATCGAAGAAAAAAGCGCTGGGCTTTGCAGCCCGGCCTACGCTGCTGGCGCGCGCGGAATCTTCGGCGCGTTCTTTGTGCGCAGGGTCTCAATCACCCACAACGCAGGCCAAGGATGGCCGTGTTGCGTGAGCTCAGGCGCCGTTGCATGACGCCGAGCATCGCAGCCGGGCGCGCGGGAAAGGCGCGACTGTCTGAGCACAAGGACGTGCGAGTTCGCGCCGGCGCGCGTCCGGCGAGAAGCACAGGGGTGAGGCAGCGCGCTTAGCCGATGCCTTGATTGGCATCGGCTGCGCTGACGAACGCACGCACATGGATGTGCGGGCCGGGCAACGATCCATGGACGGCTGCTTGCTCTGTGTTCCGCAGCCAACCGGACGTTGGCTCGACCGCCATGCCCGGCGCCAATGGCTTTGGTTACTTTCCCCGAAAGGAAAGTAACCCGCGCCGCGGGACGGCGCGGAAAAGGACATGGGTCGCGCCTTGATCCACGTCGAGGCAAGTATTCCCCTCACCCTGCCAAGTGCTGGCGCACTTGGCTTCCCTCTCCCGCAGGCGGGAGAGGTGAACAGCAGATTCCGGATCGCCACCTGGTGTGTCCGGAATGACCAACAACAGAGGTCT
>DASVDY010000187.1:0-3953 GCA_036380855.1 Rhodanobacteraceae bacterium | reverse complement strand
TTGCCCAGCGTGAACACGAACCCGTTGTAGCTGTTGATCCGCGCAACGGTGGCCGAGGTGTTCCATTCGCCGAGCGTATTGCGCATGCCGAGGCTGAACTGATCCGAGTACGGCACCTTGAGGTGGTTGTTGATCATGTCCACCTCCTTGCCGGCGTTGGTGCCTTGCACCAACCCCTGCAGGCCGGCGACGGTCAGCAGGGACGGATCGAACGGAAAACACGGCGAGCCCTTGCAGTTCTGGCCGTCCGGGCTGAAATACACGGTCTCTTCGGCCAGGGCTGACTTGGTCTGCTCCAGCTGCAGGTAGTCGTACAGGTCACGGTCGTACGCACGTCCGGCGCCGCCGAAGACCACGTGCCGCTGGTCGCCGTTGATGTCGTAGGAAAAGCCCAGACGCGGCTGCCACTCGCCCTTGTAGGCATGGCGGTTGTTGCCGGTGCTGATGTAGTCGTTGATGTTGATGCCGCCGAGCGCAAGCGACTGCGCATACGTCTGCCCGGCCGGCGCATTCGGATCCTGGCCGGTCAGCGCAGCGACCACGTTGGCCGGCGTCACCCAGTTGAGATAAGACGGGTTGCGCTCGATGTCCCAGCGCACGCCGAGGTTCAAGGTCAGGTGGTCGTTGACCGCCCAGTCGTCCTGCGCGTAGGCCCCGAACTGCTTGTCCTTGGAAGTCACCAGCGGGCTCAATCCCACCGACGGCACCGCGAACACCGCCTTGTACGGCGTGGATGCCGTGCCGGTGGGTTCGACATCGTAGAAGGCCTGCGCGGTCGCGTCGCCGGCGTCCTGCGCGGTCAGCGTCACCTGCTTGTACTTCACGCCGACCTTGACGGTGTGGTCGCCCAGCCAGTGGAAGTCGGTGAAGGTCAGGTCGTCCTTGAAGCCCGGACCCTTCTGGCCCTTGTTCTGCTCGGCGCGCGGATCGGGCGCTCCCACCTGCACGATCATCGCGTCGTTGCTCGGCCCGAATGTGTAGGCCGAACCCACGCCGCTGGTGATCTGCTGCGGCACGTTGAAGGCGTTTTCGTACGTGAGCAGGAATTCGTTGAACCACGCGTCTGCGCTGTGCGACCAGTACAACTCGTAGCGCTTGTCGGTGTTCTTGGTCTGGATGCCGGCGGAAGCCGCGGTCACCCCGCCCACGTTGTCAATCTCGTTCTCGTTGCGGATCTGCGCGCGCAGCTCGAACCGATCGGTGTCGGTCGGCTCCCAGTCGAGTTTGCCGAAGAACAGGTTCTCGAAGAACGGATGCCCGGCCGGGCCGAATACCGATTGCACGTCCTGCGGCAGCAGTCCCTCGGTACCCGACACGCCGGGCACCACGGTCACCGGGGTGTCGAAGCGCTTGACCGAGTTGGTGACGAAGAAGTGCAGCTTGTCCTGGACGATCGGGCCGCCCAGCGCGAAGCCGTATTCTTTCTCCATCGAAGGCGTCTTCTCGCCGGCCGCCTTTTCGGCCGGTGTCATGTCGCGATAGCTGTCGTCGGTATAGCTGCCGTACACCTCGCCATGGAACTCGTTGGTGCCGGACTTGGTGACCGCGGTGATCGCGGCGCTGGAGATCTGGTCGTACTCGGCCTTGTAGTTGGACGTGATCACCTTGTACTGGCCGATCGCCAGTTCCGGGAACGGATTGCCCTGGGTGGCGAACTGGCCGCTGACGCCGCCTTCCTTCACGTAGCTCTTCTGGCCGACGCCGTCTATGTAGACGTTGACGCCGCTGGCGTTCTGCGCGCCCCCGCGCAGCGAGGTGTGCCCCTGGTTGTCCACGCTGAAGATCATGCCGGGGACGGTGTCGGCGAATTCCAGGAAGTTGCGCGTGACCTGCGGCAGCGTGCGGATCTGGTGCAGCGAAACCGTGTTGCCGACTTCCGAAGTCTTGTTGTCCAGCAGCGGACTGGCGGTGACGGTGACCGCGCCCAGCGTGGTCACCGGCGCGTTCACCGGCGGCGCAGCGCCGGCGACGAGGTCGAGCGTGGAGGTGGACGCCACCGAGAGCGTGACCGTGCGCTCGGCGCCGCCGGCGGCGCTCACGGTGTAGGTACCGGGCGGCAGCCCGACCAGCGTGTAGGTGCCGTCGGTTGCGGTGGTCACGCGCACCGCGCCGGTCGCGACGTTGCGCGCCGTGACCTGTGCGCCGGCCGGCGCTTTGCCTTGCAAGGTGGCGTTGGCGGTCTGCGCCCAGACGATCCCGGGCAACACGCCGGTGCTGGCGACGCCCGCGGCGACCAGCGATACCAGCAGTTTCTTTTTCAACGGCACATGCTTCTTCATGGCTCCCCTCCCGAGGGAACAATCAGTCCCGGCCGGCTCGCCGGTGGTGGCTTGATGAACCCGAACGCTTGCGTGCGGCGTGGCCGCACGAAGCACGAATGACGATTTCGCAAGGCAAGGTCCGCGCCGGCGCAGGCGGCGCATCCGGCGCTTCCATCCGCGCGACGAGTTGTTCGAGGGCGGCGTGGCCGAGATCGGCGATCCGCACCCGTACGGTTGTCAGGGGCGGGGTCACGAAGCGCGCGATGGGAATGTCATCGAAACCCGTCAGCGCGACATCGTCCGGCACGCGCAGGCCCGCTTCGGTCAGCGCGAACAGGCAGCCCACCGCCATCATGTCGTTGGCGGCGAAAATCGCGTCCGGCCTCTTTGCAATGGGAAGCGCGGCCAGTTCCCGCCCGGCGCGATAGCCGGATTCCTCCGAAAAATCGCCGCGCAGCACCCGCGTGCGGACCTTGCCGTCGCAACCATCGCGGAAACCCTTCAGGCGTTCGCGCGCATCGAAGTTGCCTTCCGGCCCGGCGATGAAGGCGATATCGCGATGGCCGCACCCACGCAGGTGGCGCGCCATCGCGTGCGCGCCGCCATAGTTGTCCGCGTTGAGCGTGGCGTGGCGCTTGTTGGCCACCGAGGTGTTCATCAGCACCGCCGGCAGCGTGCCGGGCAGGTGGTCGCGGAGGAACGCCGCATCCACGTGCGGGGACATGATCAGCAAACCGTCCACCCGACCCTGCATCGCGCGCAACGCGGTCGCGGTTTCCTCGCTGTCCCCGTGCGAGCTGGATACGAGCAGGTGCAGGCCGCGCGCGCGCGCGGCCAGGTCAATGCCACGGATCAGTTCCGAAAAGAATTCGCCGAACAGGTCGGGCAACAATGCGCCAATGGTCTGGGTGCGCCGGGTGACCAGGCTGCGCGCGGCGCCATGCGGCACATAACGCAGGCGCGCGACCACGCCGAGGATCCGGCGCCGCGTCTGCGCGGTCACGCTGGCGCTGCCGTTCAACGCGCGCGATACCGTTGCCACCGACACTTTCGCCTCCCGGGCGACGTCCTTGATCGTCACCACCGAACTTGCCCCCCTTCGGCAATCCTCGCGCCGGCGCGTTCACTCCCGCGGCGGGCTCCGCCCGAATGTAAACGTTTTCATAAGGGAATGCAAAAGGGCCGCAGGGCACCCGCAAGCGGGCGCAGCGGCACGAGGGTCCGGCCGGGCGGGCCGCTGCACGATCGGCGGCCGAAGCCGCGGAACGCCCTCAGCCGCGGGGCGCCCGCTCTTCCAGGACGGCTACCGCCGGCAGGGTCTTGCCCTCCAGGAATTCCAGGAACGCGCCGCCGCCGGTGGAGATGTAGGAGATGCCCTGCTCCACGCCGTACTTGTCCACCGCGGCGAGCGTGTCCCCGCCGCCGGCGATGGAGAACGCATCCGAATCGGCGATCGCGCGCGCCAGCGTTTCGGTGCCGTGGCCGAAGGCGTCGAACTCGAACACGCCCACCGGCCCGTTCCAGACCACCGTGCCCGCGGCTTTCACCAGTTGCGCGTAGCGCTGCGCGGTTTCCGGGCCGATGTCCAGGATCATCTCGTTTTCGCCGACCTGGTCCACGCGTTTGATCGCGGCAGGCGCGTCGGCGGCGAACGCCGGCGCCACCACCACGTCCGTTGGAATCGGCACTTCG
>DASVDY010000186.1:0-15992 GCA_036380855.1 Rhodanobacteraceae bacterium | reverse complement strand
AGTGTGCGTGCCGATCATCGAGCGCGAGTCGGGCCTGAAATTCAACGTGGATTTCTTCGCCGGCTACAGCCCCGAGCGCATCAATCCCGGCGACAAGCAGCACCGGCTGGAATCCATCACCAAGGTGGTGTCCGGCTCGACCCCGCAAGCGCTGGATTTCGTGGACGCGCTGTATCGCAGGATCGTCGCCGCCGGCACGCATCGCGCTTCCAGCATCCGCGTCGCCGAGGCGGCCAAGGTGATCGAGAACACCCAGCGCGACCTCAACATCGCGCTGGTGAACGAGCTGGCGCTGATCTGCCACAAGCTCGGCATTGATACCGGCGAAGTGCTGGAAGCGGCCGGCACCAAGTGGAATTTCCTGCCGTTCCGCCCCGGCCTGGTCGGCGGCCACTGCATCGGCGTGGACCCCTACTACCTCACCCACAAGGCGCAGCAGATCGGCTACCACCCGGAAGTGATCCTGTCCGGCCGCCGCATCAACGACGGCATGGGCCAGCACGTGGCCCAGCGCGTGATCAAGCTGATGACCCAGCGGCGCATGCACGCGGCCGGGTCGCACGTGCTGATCCTGGGACTCGCCTTCAAGGAAAACTGTCCGGACCTGCGCAACACCCGCGTGGTGGACGTGATCGAGGAATTCCGCGGCTACTCCGCGCGGGTGGACGTGCACGATCCGTGGGTAGATGCGACCGAGGCCAAGCGCGAATACGGACTGGACCTGATCCCCGAACTCAAGCCCGACGGCTACGACGCGATCATCCTCGCCGTCGGCCACAGGCAGTTCCTTGGCATGGGCGCCGGGAAACTGCGCGCGCTGGGCAAGCCCGGCTGCGTGCTGTTCGACGTCAAGCAGTTGCTGCCCGTCGCCGAAGTGGACGGGCGCCTGTAAAAAGCAGCCGGGATGGATCGCAGCGGAATCCGGGGACCGCTCGCGGGGAAAGCCAAAGCTTTTGACACGGATCAACGCGGAGCGACGCGGATAGAGCTGATGTTCATAGCTCCTGATCCGTGTCCACCCGCGTCCAGGCCTTTTGATCCTCTCAGGAACTCCTGGCGCAGCAGTGTGTAGGTTGGGGTGAGCGGCTCAATGCGAAATCCAACACGGGTTTGCGTTGGGGTTCGCCGGATCAAACTCGGGCTCACCCCAACCTACGAAACTTTTGCTTCTGATCCGTGTTCATCCGTGTCCAGGCTCTTTTCTGCTGGCAGTGGGCGCGTCCTTCACGAGCCGCGGCATACAAGTGAATGCGCGATGAGACCGATCGCGCTCGCACTGCTTCTCGCGCCGATGCTGGCGCTGGCCGGCTGCGGTGGCGCCAAGCTGCTGCTCGCACCCGCGACGCCCCCACCACCGAAAGGCGCAAGCCAGACCGTTCACGGGCCGGCGTATGCACCCGCGCAGGTCGCCCGCGCCGCACCGGATCCGGCGACCGACTGGGGCGCGTACAACAAGACGCGCTCGGGCAATCGCTACTCGCCCCTGGCGCAAATTGATGCGTCGAACGTCGGCAGCCTGAAGCAGGTCTGCGCGTTCACGCTCGACCAGCCGGTGAACATGCAGTCGTCGCTGGTCGAGATCGGCGGCACGCTGTACTTCACCACGCTGGAAGACACCTATGCGGTGGATGCCGGCACCTGTGCATTGCGCTGGCGGCACACCTACCGGCTCGCGCGCGCGCCGCCGTTCGATCCCAACAAGGTGAACCGCGGGGTCGGCTGGCTCGACGGAAAACTGTTCCGCGGCTCCAACGACGGTCGCCTGTACGCGCTCGATGCCGGTACGGGCGAGGAGCTCTGGAACGTGCCGGTGGGCGATCCGGAAATCGGCGAAACCTTTCCCGCCGCGCCCGTCGCCTGGAACGGACGCGTCTACATCGGCAACGCCGGCGGCGACAACTTCGGCGTGACCGGCCGCATCATGGCCTTCGACGCGAACAATGGCGGCCGACTTTGGAGCGCCGACCTGGTGCCGACGTCCGGCCCGGCCAGCCAGACCTGGCCGCCATCCACGGTCGAGCATCCGCGGGCCGGCGCGGCGACCTGGACGTCGTATACGCTCGACACGCAACGCGGCCTGCTCTGGGTGCCGACCGGCAATGCGGCGCCCGACTTCCTGAAATCCCTGCGTCCCGGGCGCAACCTCTACACCTACTCGGTCGTCGCGCTGGATGTGACCACAGGTGCGCTGAAGGCCGCGAAGCAACTGGTCACCGAAGACGACTTCCACGACTGGGACATTGCCGCGCCGCCGGAACTGATAGACACGCCGGAGGGTCGCCGCATGCTGGTCGTCGCCGGCAAGAACGGCTACCTCTACGCACTCGACCGCGACACTCTGCAGGTGCTCTACAGGACGCCGGTCACGCGCATCGAGAACGTCACCGCGCCGCTCACCGAACAGGGCACGCATTTCTGCCCCGGCATAGACGGCGGCGTGGAATGGAACGGGCCGGCGTATTCGCCGCGCACGAACGCGTTCTACGTGAATGCGATTGATTGGTGCATCACCGTTGCCACGCGGCCTGCCGCTGAACTGCAAGGGCGCAAGGGCCTGCCGTGGACGGGCGCGAAGGATCGCAAGGCCCCGTTCGGCGTGCAGGACAAGCAACGCAGCGGCTGGGTGACTGCCGTGAACGCGAAGGACGGTTCGATCCTGTGGCGCTACCACGCACGCGCGCCGCTGGTATCGGGCATCACCGCCACGGCCGGCGACGTGGTGTTCACCGCCGACATCGCCGGCGACTTCATGGCCTTCGACGCGCGCAGCGGCAAGCTGCTCTGGCAACGCAATCTCGGCCAGCCGATCGGCGGCGGCGTGATCGCCTATTCGGTCGCCGGCAGGGAATACGTCGCCGTCGCCTCCGGCATGGACTCGCCGCTCGGCTGGCAGGTGCACAGCACGCCCGCGCGCGTGGTGGTGTTCGCGTTGCCGTAGCCGCCGACACCGATGATGTAACCCGGATGAAGGCGCGCAGCGCCGCAATCCGGGACATGCGTGCAGGTGGTCCCGGATTCCGCTGCGCTCCATCCGGGCTACTTGAATATTGCGATCATCCCGCATCGCGAAAGATCCAATCGGCCAACCCTGGCCGCACTTCTCAATGAGAATCCGGCGCCAGCGGCATTTCCAGATAGCTGGGATGTTGCGGATCGAGGTACACCGAGAAGGTCGCGGTGCGCGCGTCCTTCGCCGTCTCGTAGCCGAGGCGCCCGCCGGAGTTGTAGTTCTTCTGCAGGTCCGGGATGTTGAGCGGTGCCAGTACCACGCGCAGGCGCGTGCCCGCCGGCAATTCGCGCACGGTGAAGTAGAAACCGTCGAAATGCCACGGGTCGATCGCGCCCGGTTTGACCGATTCCGCGTGCGTGACGCCGTGACGGAAGCGTGCGCGCATGAAATCCTGCCCCAGCACCAGCGTGCGGCCGTCCGGCAGGATCGCATCCACTTCCGCGCCGACGTCGCCATCGGGCGTGTCCAGCGAGATGTTGGCGAGCAACTGCATCGCACCGGCGAGCGTGATCGCCTTCGGCAGCCGATCGCTCACGTAGACCAGGCGATCGCTCTTGAACGGCTCGGCCGAGTGCACCAGCGGATCGTTCCCCTGGTCTTTCAACAGTTCGTTCGCCGGCGTCAGTTCGAGCGGATCATCGGTGAAGGTGTCGGCCGGCTGCTCGCCCGGTTGCGCGGTCGCCAGCAAGCCGGCGTGGAATACATCGTGTGCGTCGCTGTCCGGCGAGGAGAGATACAGCCGCAACGTGTGGTCGGACAGGTCCTTCAGCGAATCGGCGTGCCGCCATTCGTCCGCGCCCATCACGTAATAGTTGACGCGGTGGCTCAGGAGGGCTGGACGCTTGCCGCCTTTCAGCACCCAGTCGAAGAAGTCAATGTGCAACTGGTCGATGTCCAGCACCGACTTCTTGTCGAAGGTGAGTCCGCCGAGTTTCTCCTGCGGATGGCGCGTGCCGGGGTGGTCCCACGGACCCATCAGCAGGTAGAAGTGCTGCTTCGCGTTCGCCGGGGCATTGGCCATGAACTCGCGGTAGTAGCGCAACGCGCCGGGCTGGTCGCCGTCGAAGTAGCCGGTGATGGTGAGGATCGGGATATTGATCGCCTTGTAGTCGGCCGGCTTCGGGTTGTAGCGCGCCCAGTAGGCGTCGTAGCCGGGGTGATCCAGCCACTGCAGGAACGCGTCGCGATTGCTGCCGGCGAGGTCGGCGAGCGTGGCGAACGGCCGGTTCGCTTCGTAGGCATCCACGAAATGCGTGGACCAGTACTTGCCGTCGCCGAAAAGGTTGTCCTGGCCGGTGTGGCCGCTGGTGAAGGCCAGCCATTGCGCCATGTAACTGACGAAGACGCCTCTCGGTTGCGGGAAGTCCCAGCCCGGATACACCGCCGCGGTCGGCACGGCCGCCGCGAGGTGCGCGGGATGCTGCGACAGGATCTGCCACTGGTCCATGCCGCGGTACGAACCGCCGCGCGTGACCACGCGGCCGTCGCACCACGGCTGCTTCGCCAGCCATGCGATCACGTCCGCGCCGTCCGGACCGTTGCCGTACAGCGGCGTGAATTTGCCCTGCGAGCTGCCGCGCCCGCGCACGTCCACGCTGACGTAGACGTAACCGTGGGTGGCGAATTTCACCGCGCGCGCCTGCGTTTCGTCGGTGATGTAGGGCGTCATCACCAGCACGACCGGCAACGGCTTCGCCTGGTCCGAAGGCCGCCAGATCGTCGCGGCGAGCTGCACGCCGTCGCGCATCGGGATCATGTGGTGCAGGTCCACGCTCACGTTTTCGCGGTTGTCGCCCGTGCCGGCGGCAAACGCCGGCATCGAAAACACCGCGACGAGCACGCACAGCCAGACCGCGAACAGCTTCGAACCGGTTCTCATCACGCGACTCCCCAGGAGCAACCACGCCGATCCTCGGGCCGTGCAAGCGCGGGAGCATGTGCCGGAAGGCCTGTCCCGGCGACGCGGTGCGGCTTGCGTGCATACTATTGGAATCGTGCTCTGCACAGGGCGCGATCCACCTGAAACAAGGACAAGGGAATGCGCATACTGGTCACGGGAGCCGCCGGGTTCATCGGCGCCGCACTGTCGGAGCGCCTGCTGGCGCGCGGCGACGAGGTGCTCGGCTACGACAACCTCAATCCGTATTACGACGTCAATCTCAAGCACGCGCGGCTGGCGCGACTGACGGCGCAGGAAAACTTTTCGTTCGTGCAGGCCGGGCTCGAGGATCGGGCCGCCGTCGAACACGCCTTCGCCGAATTCAAACCTGCGCGCGTGGTGAACCTCGCCGCGCAGGCCGGCGTGCGCTATTCGATCGAGAACCCGCACGCCTACGTGGAATCCAACCTGGTCGGCTTCATCAACATCCTCGAAGCCTGCCGCCACAATGGCGTCGAGCATCTGGTCTACGCCTCGTCCAGCTCGGTGTACGGCGCCAACAAGAAGCTGCCGTTCTCGGTGCGCGACGACGTGGATCATCCGGTGAGCCTGTACGCCGCAACCAAGAAGGCGAACGAATTGATGGCGCACACCTACAGCCATCTATACGGCCTGCCGACCACGGGCTTGCGCTTCTTCACCGTGTACGGCCCCTGGGGCCGCCCCGACATGGCGCTGTTCCTGTTCACCCGGAAAATACTTGCCGGCGAACCGATCCCGGTGTTCAACAACGGCCGGCACACGCGCGACTTCACCTACGTGGACGACATCGTGGAAGGCGTGATCCGCGTGCTCGATCGCGTGCCGCGGGGCGATCCGGATTTCGATCCGTTGCATCCCACGCCGGAGACATCCGCCGCGCCGTACCGCGTGTACAACATCGGCAATCACCGGCCGGTGCAGTTGTCGCGCTACATCGAGGTGCTGGAAGGCGCGCTCGGCCGCAAGGCGGAAAAGATCCTGCTGCCGCTGCAGCCGGGCGACGTGCCGGACACCTACGCCGACGTGGCCGAACTCACGCGCGACACGGGCTACTCTCCCTCCACGCCGGTCGAGGAAGGCGTGCGGAAATTCGTTGCGTGGTATCGGGATTTCTACGACGTCTGAAACGCTTTCCGCAATTCACGTTGCGTGCACGCGCAAGTAGTACAAATAGCGCAAAGCTGGTGTTCCAATTTCATTCCGGAGTAGATCGTCCCGAACTCCGGCATCGGCGATTTCCGCGAGCCAGGGCTGGCTCGTTCCGCGAAGGCAAGGAGGCTTACCATGTTCCGTTTCGTTGCGATGGTCAGCGCGGTACTGCTGCTTGCAGCCTGTGCCACAACTTCCGGCTCCGACAAGGCGCCGCCGTACAATCCGGACGCGCAGGCGGTCAAGAATTACCTGATCGGCGTGGACGACCAGTTGCAGGTCACCGTCTGGCAGAACCCCGACCTGAGCGTCAGCGTGCCGGTGCGCCCGGACGGCAAGATCACCGTGCCGCTGATCGGCGACGTGCAGGCGGGCGGCAAGACGCCGGAGCAGGTCGCGGACGAGATCCAGGACAAGCTCGGCAAGTACGTCCGCGATCCGCAGGTCGCGGTGATCCTCACCCAGTTGCGCAGCCACGAATACCTCTCGCGCGTGCGCGTCACCGGCGCGGTGCACCAGCCGGTTTCGATTCCGTATCGCCAGGGGATGACCGTACTCGATGCGGTGCTCGCCGCCGGCGGCACCAACGAGTTCGCAGCGGCCGACGACACCGAGCTGTACCGCAAGTTGGCCGACGGCGGCACCAAGGCCTACAACGTGCGACTCGACAAGGTGCTCGATCGCGGCGACCTGTCCACCAACTATCCGGTGCAACCGGGCGACGTGATCACGGTGCCCACCAAGATTTTCTGAGGGTTTTCTGAGGATGGTGCCCGGCGCGCCGCGCCGGGCTTCCACCGAGGATTGCGGCCGCGCCCACGCGCGGCACTCGCGGCCAAGGGATGGCTGCTTCCAGTTTCAAGGACGAAGACATGGCTAACGATCTGATTCCCGCCAGCGCCTACAGCCTGTGGCTGGTGGGCGGGACGATGGCGAAAGAGGCGAAGCGGCGCCGGCTGGCGCTGGGCATCCTGTTCGCGGCGATCGCGTTGCTGGCGATCGCGCTCGGGCTGCTGTGGCCGAAGAAATACGAAGCCACAACCACCATCCTGGTGCAGGAGAACAACATCATCCGGCCGCTGACCGAGGGCCTGGCCGCGCCGACCGAGGTCGCCGACCGCGCCGGCATCGCGCAGGAGGTGATCTTCAGTCGCCGCAACATGGACAAGATCCTCGTGGACGGCGGCTGGATGAAGGATCAGCCCTCGCCGCTCGAGCAGGCGAATCTGATCAAGCAGATCGAGGACAACACCACGATCACCACGCCGCGCCCGGACCTGCTGCAGATCTCCTACGCCGATACCGACCCCACGCGCAGCTACAACGTCACGCGCGAGATGGCGCATCTGTTCATTGCGGAAAGCCTGGCCTCCAAGGAGAAGGAGAGCACCAGCGCCTACGAATTCATGGACAGCCAGGTCCAGACCTACGCGAAGAAGTTGCAGGCCATCGGCGACAAGATGAAGCAGTTCCTGGACACCCACGCCGATGCCGCGCCCGGCAACCAGGTGGACACCAATACCCGCATCGCGCAGCTGCGGCAGGAAATGGAAGCCGCGCGCATTGACATCGCGCAACTGGGTTCCAAGGCCTCCACGCTGGGGGGCCAATTGTCGGGCCAGTCGGCGGTAGCGGTAGCGCAGACGCGCGCAGGCATCTACGCCGACGAGATCGCGCAGCTGCAGGCGAAGCTGGCGCAGCTCAAGCTGACCTATACCGACAACTATCCGGACGTGATCCGCACCCGCCACCAGATAGACGACTTGCGCCAGCAGATGAAACAGGCGCAGGACTCCCCGGCACCGGCGCTGCCCGGGGCGATGGCAAACGGCGTGGTGCAATTCAATCCGGTCTACCAGGACATCGCGACCCAGCGCGCCAATGTGCGCGGCGACCTCGCCGCGGCGCATGCACGGCTGGCGGCCAGCTCTTCGCAACTGGAGGACGAACTGGCGCGCAGCAAGCGCGTGGCCGCGACCGCCGACGAGATGGCCGCGCTCAACGCCGACTACACCACCAACCAGGCGATCTACCAGGACCTGCTGCGGCGGCGCGAACAGGCGCGCGTCTCGATGGATCTGGACAAGGAACGCCGCGGCCTCACGTTCCAGATCCAGGATCCGGCGATGATGCCGCTGGCGCCTTCGGGCCTGCGGCTGGCGCACTTCGCCGCAGCCGGCATCGCGCTGGCCGCGCTGATCCCGATCGGCCTGCTGTTCGGCGTGTCGCGTTACGACCCGCGCGTGCGCAGCCGCGAGTTGCTCGAATACAGCACCGGCCTGCCCGTGCTGGCGACGATCCCGCACTTCCAGACGCCCGAGGATGAGCGGCAGCGCCATCGCCGCAATGTGCTGATCGTCCTGATCGTACTGGGCGTCATCGCCTGCTACCTGGCACTCTTCATCATTCGCACATGGATGTCCACATGAACGCCGAAATCGCCAATCGCGTGCAAGAGAACGAACTCGTCCCCGAGGCGCCCGCGCGCACCAACGGCCATTCCATCGCGTTGATGCAGGAAACCGGCTCGCTGACGCCCTACCAGTTGCAGGCGCGGCGGCTGATCCAGGCGGACGGCGTCTCGCGCGAAATGGCCGATGCCTTCCGCGAGGTGCGCACGCGCCTGCTGGACCTGAGCGACGGCCAGAACTTCACCACCCTGGTGGTGCCCGTGAGCGCCGGCTCCGGCGGCAGCTTCGTGGCGCGCAACCTCGCGCTGGCATTCGCCTTCGACGAGGCGCGGACCTCGTTGCTCGTGGACTGCAACTTGCGCAACCCCACCCAGGACCGCGCGCTGGAAGTGGAGGCGGATTCCGGCGGGCTGGTGGATTATCTCGAGCATCCGGCGACGGGCATCAAGCCGATCGTCTATCACACCGGCATTCCGCGCCTGCGGCTGATCCCGGCCGGCAAGACGCGCGAGGCGCAGGGCGAATTCTTCTCCTCGTTCCGCATGCGCGCGGTGCTCGATTCGCTGCGTTGCCGCTATCCGGATCGCTACCTGTTCCTGGACGGGCCGCCGATCAAGGGCGGGCCGGACGCGAGGATCCTCTCGGACCTTGCCGATTACGTGGTCGTGGTGGCGGGGTACGGGCGCGACACGCCTGCCACCATCAATCGTGCCGTGGCCGGTTTCGATCCCAACAAGCTGGCGGGGCTGGTGTTCAACGAAGCCTGACGGGGGTGGCCATGCGTCGCCGGGGCGCGCCCGTGCCGTCGGGCGTGCGTTGACGCATAATTCACATCGCTCCTGATTTGAATCACGCCCCGTTTCAGCAACTCGCAACCGCCCAGAGGGGGTATCTATGCCGGCATCGAAGAAGCTTGCCTGCGCCGTCGCGCTGGCGCTTTGCGGGGTCGCGGATTTCGCCGCGGCCGCGCCACAGCAAGCCGACCCAGCGCAGGACGCGGCCCGGCAGGACGCCATGCCCGTGTTGCCGCTGCAAGGCGCGCCGCAGCCGCCGCAGCAAACCGCAACTCCACCGGACCAGGGCCTGCCGCAGGACCAGGGGATCGAACCGCTGGGGCCGCCCAACATCCCTGAAGTTCCGCCGGCCAACGTGCCGCTGTTCGGCTGGACGCTCGAGGCCGGCATCGAGCACGACACCAACCTCAACCGCAGCGAAACCAACCCGATCGGCGAAACCGTGCTGGTGCCGCGCGCGAGCTTCACCTTCGACCAGAGCGGTTCGACCTTGCAGGCGCACGCGATCGGCGAGATCGAATACATCAATTACCTGGAAGGCGACTTCGACAACGAGCTGCGCGGCGCGTTGGCGGGCTCGCTGAACTGGAACATCGTCCCGCAGCGGCTGGCGCTTGCGGTGGTGGACACCAGCACCGTGCAGCCGGTCAACATCCTGGTCAACAACGGGCCGGGCAATTTCCAGCAGATCAACGTGTTCTCGATCGGCCCGGTGCTGAGCTTCCGCATGGGCGGTACCTGGCACGGGCAACTCGAGGCGCACTACATCAACACCCTGGCCTCGCAGAGCAAGGCCTTCGATACCGACCGCGAGATGGGCGCGTTCCGCGTGATTGACGACCTCAACGCGACCGACCAGATCTCGGCCAACTTCGAGGCCGAGCACGTCCATCTGCAGAATCCGGATCCGGCGCTCGGACCAGTCGCCGACGGCTACGACGACTACGCCGCATACGTCCATTACCTGAGCCAGCTTCGCGACGTGACGGTTGACCTGACGCTGGGCGGCTCGCGTTACAGCTTCGGCAACGGTTTCGCCGACGAGAGCGGGGTGCTGGCGCGCGCACGCGCGACCTGGCAGATCGGCCAGCACAACTCGCTGAGCATCGGCGGCGCCAGGCAACTGGCCGATGCCGCCGCGGACTTGCTGCTGTATCCCGACCAGTTGAACGGGTTCAAGGACATGGCGCCCGGCAACCTCGGCGTGGGCAATGCCGTGGTCACCCCGGACGTCTATCGCGAGCGCCTGGTCAACGCCAATTACGGCTGGCAGGGCGACCGGCTGCAGGTTTCGGTCGGGCCGTATTACCGTCGCGTCAGCTACCTGGGCGACGCCACCCTCGATCGCAACGAGCGCGGCGCCGGACTGGACGCGAGCTGGCGCCTGACGCCGGTGATGACGCTCGCTTTCTCCGCGGGCGCGGCGCGCGTGCGCTTCACCACCATTGACCGCCGCGACACCGGCTACGGGTTCGGGCCGAGTCTCACCGACCAGCTTTCGCCGCACTGGAGCTGGCGCGCCGACCTGATCCATCGCCATCTCGACAGCACGGAGGTCGGCCGCAGCTACACCGACAACGTGGCGTTCTTCTCGTTGGCGTACAAGGGCTGAGGAAGGCATGCACGCGCAGATCACCTTGCGGCAAGTACCTTTCCGGTGCGGGGCGGGATAGCGCCGACCAACCGACATTCATCGAAACTCGACGACGTCCAAGGATGGAGCGCAGTCAGTGAGCGGTTCGAAACACGCGCATGCGGCGATGGCGCAGCGGACGCGCCCGGCCCGACAAGGTGCAGGCCCGGACGCCGCGCGGGCCCGGCCCGGCGACGCGCGGATGCTGCGGGTGCTGGTCCTCACCGACACGGCCATCCTCGGCGCTGGCGGCAGCGAGCGCTTCTTGCGCAATCTCCTGCAGAACCTTCCGCACGGCGCGTGCGAAGTGGACGTGCTGCAGCTCGCCCGGCGACCTGCCGCGCCGGTGGCCACGCTCGAAGCGCCCAATGTGCGCCTGTTGCACTGCCCGATCGGCGCGATCTATGGACGCGCGGGCCTTGCCGCGTTGCTGAAAGTCAGGCGCATGGTGCGCACCGGCCGCTACGACGTGGTGCATTCGCAACACGAGAAATCCGACCTGATCAACGCCCTGCTGCCGCGCGGGCGCGGGAAGCCGCGACTGCTCTGCAACCGGCGCGACATGGGCTTCCAGAAGACCGCGCGGATACGCTGGCTGATGCGCCGGCTGGATCGCCGCTTCGATCGCATCGTCGCGCCAAGCCGCGCCATCCTGGAAGCGCTGCCGCACGCGCGCGCCGCGTGCATGGCGTGCATCCCGAACGGCGTGGATACCCGGCGCTTCGCACCGGTCGCGCCGGCGGTGCGCACGCGGCTGCGCGAGGAACTGGGCTGCGCGCCCGGCGAACTGCTGGTCGGCTGCGTGGCCGGCCTGCATCCGGTCAAGCGGCACGTTGACCTGGTCGAAGCATTCGCGCGCGTGCACGCGCAGCTGCCGCAGGCGCGCTTGCTGCTGGTGGGCGATGGCCGCATGCGCGACGTGCTGGAAGCGCGCATCGCCTCGCTCGGCCTGCTCGGCGTCGTGCGCCTGCTCGGCGAGCGCCGCGACATCTCGCGCGTGCTCCCTGCCCTTGATCTCTTCGCGCTGGCTTCGGAAAGCGAAGGCATGTCCAACGCGGTCCTGGAGGCGCAATCGTGCGGGCTGCCGGTGGTGGCCACGCACGTCGGCGGCAATCCGGAACTGGTGGACGAGCATTGCGGCGTACTGGTGGCGCCGAAGGATCCGCCCGCGCTCGCGCACGCGATCCTGGAACTGCTGCCCGATGCGGCGCGCCGCATCCGCCTCGGCGCGGCGGCGCGCGCGCGGGTCCGCGCGCAGCATTCGCTGCAGGCGATGGCGAGTGCGTACCTGGCCGTCTACCAGGAGCTGGCCGATGCGCGCTGAACCGCACGTCCTGCATCTGCATTCGGGCGCCGGCCTGTATGGCGCCGAATACGTGTTGCTTGGCCTGATGCCGGCGCTGGCACAACAGGGCATAGACAGCACCCTGCTGTGCCTGGACAACCACCTCATGGACGAGCAACCGCTCTACGAGCGCGCCCGCGGGATGGAGATCCCGGCGCGAAGGCTGCCCTGCCGACACCGTTTCGACCCGGCGACGTTGCGCGCGCTGCGCGCTGTGCTGCGCGAACATCCGAACGCGCTGCTGCACGTGCACGGTTACAAGGCTGCGTTCTACGCATGGCTGGCGCGGCGCGGCGGCGAACCCCCGATCGTCGCCACCCTGCACGGCCATTTCGTGGACAGCCGCAGCCTGCGCTTCTATCACGCGCTGGAGCTGTGGTTGATGCGCGGCTTCCAGCGCATCTGCATGGTCTCGGCGGAAATGCAGCCGATGCTGGAACGCGCGGGCGTGCCCCGCCCGAACCTGAGCCTGATCGAGAACGGGGTGGACACCACGCGCTTCCGCCCGGAGGTCGCGCCGCTGTCGCGAAGCGAGCTGGGCATCCCCGCAGAAGCGTTCGTGTTCGGCAGTGCGATCCGGCTGAGCGAACAGAAGAACCCGCTCTCCATGCTGGATGCGTTCGCGGCGGTGCTCGACCAGGAGCCGCGCTGCTGGCTGGCGCTGGCCGGCGACGGCCCGCTGCACGCGGCCGTGCTGGAACGCGCCTGCGCGCTGGGCATCGAGGGGCACGTCCGCATGCTCGGCGCACGCGACGACCTCGAGCGGTTCTATCCGATGCTCGATTGCTTCCTGCTCTCTTCGCTTTACGAGGGGCTTCCGATGGCGTTGCTGGAAGCGATGGCGGCGGCGCGTCCGCTGATCTGCACCGCCGTCGGCCAGGTGCCCGGCGTCCTCAGCGGCCTGCCCGCGACGCTGGTGCCGCCCGGCGACGCCGCCGCGCTGGCCACGGCCATGCGCGAGGTGGCCGCCAAGGGTCGTACCGAGTACCCCGAATTGCGCAGGCGCGTGATCGAGCGCTATTCGGTAACCCGCATGGCACGCGACTACGCCGCCCTCTATCGCAGCTTGTGGAATGGTGGAAGCTATGCAATGGCTTGAGCGCTCGCCCCTGATCCCCGCCGCAGTGACCATGGAGTCCGCGCCTGCGGCCACCCGCCGCGCGCGCAACAACTGGTTCCTGTACCTGTTCCTGTTCCTGTTGCCGCTGCAAAGCTCGCAGGAGGCGCACCTGCCCTCCGCACCGGGCGGCATCAACTTCCTCAACATCGGCTTCCTGCTGGCGTTGATCGGCGCGTGGTACACCGGCGGCAAGCTCGCGCGCTGGAGCGGGCTGCATCGCTGGGTCTGGCTGTACCTGGGCTGGAGCTTCGTGACGCTGCTGATCGGGTTGTCGCTGTTCCCGACGCCGACCGACATGCTGCGCTTCAACACGCTCAAGGACTCGCTGATCGGCGTGCTGCTGCTGTTCGTGGTGCAGATGAGCGTGACGGACTGGACTTCGCTGAAGCGGGTGCTGCTCGCCACCGCGCTGCCGCTGCTCTACATCCTGCGCATCACCCATTCCGAGTATTCCAGCGTGGCGCGCTGGCACTACAGCGACAAGCTGCGCGTGTCCGGCACCTTCACCACCGTCGGCGCCAACGAGTTCGGCGCATTCTGCGTGACCGTGGCGCTGGTGCTGTTCGCGCTGCTGATCGCCACCAAGTGGCCGCGGCGCTGGCGCGCCGTGCTCGCCGTAGGCGTGGCGAGCATGGTGCTGTGCATCCTGTGGACCTATTCGCGCACGGCCTACGCGACCGTGCTGATCGGCGGCGTCTGCATGCTGCTGCTGTGGCGCGGCCGCAAGAAGATGGTGATCCCGCTGATCCTCGGCCTGCTGGTCGTGCCGAGCTTCCTGCCGCACGCGGTGGTGGAGCGCTTCGACAGCACCCACGTCGAAGGCCCGCAGGCCGACGTCAGTACCGAGATGCGCTACGTGTTCTGGGACGTGGCCTGGGACCACTTCCAGATGCATCCGCTGGTGGGCACCGGCTACCGCACGTTCGTCGATTACAACCCGTACAAGATGGACACCCACAACTTCTTCCTGCGCGAGCTGGTGGAGAAGGGTTCCATCGGATTCATCATCATCGTCGGGCTGTTCCTGAGCATGGCGCGCGTGTGCTGGCGATGTTTCCGCGACTCGCCGCGCGCCAGCCTCGCCTATGCGCTGGGCCTGGGCATGTGCGCGGCCTGGATCGCACTGGTCATCGCGAACATCTGGGGCGACCGTTTCACCTATACCCAGATGATCGGCTACTTCTGGGTGTACCGCGCGCTCACCCTCAAGGCCCGCGAGTTAATGCCCAACGAACGCGCCGCGGCGGCGCCGGTCGAGCCGTCGGCGACGCCACGCGCGGCAACGCCGCAGCGGCTGCTGCGCGGAATCCGTCCGGCATCCGCCGATGAGTGAGCCGCGCCTGCCGGTGCTGATGTACCACGGGCTGCACGCGGATGCCCGCGCGGACGGCTTCGATCCCGTGTACAGCGTGCGCCCGCGCGACTTCGCCCAGCACCTGGACTGGTTGTGCGCGCGGGGCTACCACACGGTGCGGCTGGACCAGCTCGACCTGCCGTTGCCGGACAAGGCCATCGTGATCAGCTTCGACGACGGGGACGCGAGCAACCGCACGGTCGCGCTGCCGCTGCTGCGCGCGCGCCGGATGGTGGCGGAGTTCTGCATCACCTCGGACTTCATCGGCCAGCGCGGCATGGTTTCGGCCAACGACGTGCGCGCGCTGGCGCGCGCCGGCATGGGCGTGCAATCGCACGGGCGCACGCACCGGCTGCTGGAGGACCTGGACGAATCGGCGCTGGAATCCGAGCTGGCGACCAGCAAGCGCCGGCTCGAGGCGCTGTGCGACCGCGAGGTCCTCGCGCTCGCGCTGCCGGGCGGACGCGGCGGCACGCGCGAACGCGACGCAGCCCTGCGCGCGGGCTACCGGCTGGTGCTGACTTCCGCGCCGGGCGTCAACCGCGGCGCGCTGCAACGCGATTGCCGCGAGCGCATCGCCATCACGCGCGACATGCCGATGGAGCATTTCGTTGCGATGGTGCAATGGCGCGGACTCGCTCCGCGCATCGCGCGGCTGCGCTACCGTGCGCTGGGGTTTCCCAAACGCGTGCTCGGCAACGCGCGCTACGAGCGCGTGCGTGCGCGCTTGCTGGGTTCCGCGCGATGAGCGCGGTCGTGTTCTGGTGCGCGCTGGCGCTGATCGGCTACGCCTACGTGCTGTATCCGCTGCTGGTGCTCGGTCTGGCGCGGCGCTTCGGCCATGCGCCGCGCCACGCGCCCGTCACGCCTTCGCTCACGGTGGTGATCGCCGCCTTCGACGAATCCGCGCGCATCGGCGCAAGGGTACGCGACGTATTGGCCCAGGATTATCCGCGCGATCGCCTGCAGGTGGTGGTGGTGGACGATGGCAGCCGGGACGGCACGGCGCACGCGGCGCAAGTCGGCGATCCGCGCGTGCGCGTGATCGCGCTGCCGCGCAACTGCGGCAAGGCCGCCGCGCTCGCGGTCGCGATCGCCTGGTGCGACACGGAGATCATCGCTTTCGCCGATGCGCGCCAGCGCTTCGCCGCGAACGCGCTGCGCAGATTGATGGAGCCCTTCGCCGATCCGCGGGTTGGCGCGGTCAGCGGCGACCTGGCGATCGAGGGCGTCCCGGGCACGGCGGCCGACATCG
>DASVDY010000185.1:0-36617 GCA_036380855.1 Rhodanobacteraceae bacterium | reverse complement strand
GTGTCGAACGCAAAGTACTCCGACAAACCGGATTCGACCGCCCGCGCCGGCAGCAGGCCGAGATGCCCGGAGGAAACGATCTGGTCCCACGTCGCACGCCTCGGGGCGTTGTAGAGAATTTCGCTTGCGCGATAGGCGTTGACCACGAGCTCGCGCGGATCGGAGTCGGGTTCTCTCAAAAGCTCGTCCGTCGTTCGGACGCTTTGCAGGACGGCAGAGTAATAGGCGCTTTCCGCGCGGACGCCGGCGAGATTGGTGTCGAGATCGTTGGCCAGTCGTTTCGCGTAGTCCTGGCCAAGTTGCGCATCAGCCCGGGCCTGGTTCCAGTTGGAGACCTGGATGCCGATGAACACGCCCAATATGACGATGACCAGTTCGATGGTGACAGCCATCCAGTCCTGGCGACGCAGATGCGAGATCACATGGCGCAACATGGCTACGTTCCTTCAGCAATCAGGTACTGCGATTCATCGCTGGACGTGCTTCATCTCGAAAAGAAATGACCGGCGCGCGCTCATTGGCAAACGAAACCATCCGGCCCTTTTTCGGGCGCGGGTTTGCACAGGTCCGGCCAGCCATATTTTTTCCAGTAGGCGACCATGCCGATGCGCAGTGCGAAACCCTGGAATGCGGGGTCCTGGCGCGCCTTGCGCGACCAGGGCTCCGGCTGCCACAGCCAGTTGAGGTAGGCGTCGGACAAGCCGCTGTGTCCGTGTTCGTACAAGTCGAACGAGCGCGCCGGTTCACCCAGTTGCAGCAACATCGTGGGCATCCAGTCGTCATCCAGATGCGCGTCGAGGACTTTCAGCGCAGTCTGATGCTGCGCGGCGTCGCCATAAGTGCCGCGATAGATCGTCTGCAAATCGGCAAGCGGAATCTTCGTTCCCATCTTGCTCGTCGAGTTGGCGAACTGGACTGCAGATGCCGCCATGTCGCCATGCGCGGCATCATAGAATTCCAGCATCAGGGCGCCGAAGGGCGAAGCCGTGTCACCGGCGCGATGGATGTATGCCAGCGCACCGGCCTGGTCGCCTTCGCGCCAGCGAAGCATGCTCTTGTAGAACAGCAGCAGGACATTGGCGGGATCGTTGACCATTGCCTTGTCGATCCGCGCTTCGGCCGCGCGCGTGCGGCCCATCGCAGCAAGTTCGTTCGCGGCCCAGTAGTTCACCGCGGAATCGTCCGGCGCCAGTTCCAGCGCGCGCTGCATGGGCTCGACCATGTCCGCGTAATGCCGCTGCGAGAACTGGTTGTAGCTCAGTGCCGCGTAAGCTTCCGCGTCACCCGGATCGAGCGCGAGCGCTCGATGCGCGGCATCATCGGAAATTTTCCAGCTGGCCTTCCAGTCGCCGGACACGTACTGCGGCAGCACCGCATAGGCGACCGCCATTTTCGACCACGCTCGGGCGAATTTCGGATCGAGCGTGGTGGCCTTCTGCAGCAGTCCGATCGCGCGCGGCAGGCTGTCGCCCACACGTTTGTTGACCAGCGTTTGCGCCGTGATGAAATCTGCGTAAGCGTCCGCGCTCGTGGTCGCCACCGGCACCAGCCGCGTCTGCTCGCTGCCGGTCAGGACGACTTTAAGGTGATCGGTGATCGCGCGCGCGATGCGCTCCTGCAGGTCGAAGATGTTGCGCATGTCGCCGTCGTAGCTCTGCGACCATACCTCGAAGCCGTCGTGGGTTCGGATCAATTGCACGCTGATGCGCACCGCGTCGTTCTGCGTGCGCACCGAGCCTTCCAGCACGTTGGCGACGTCCAGCGCCTTGCCGATCGTGCGCAAGTCGGCGTTGCGGCTGCCGTAGTAGAAAGATGATGCGCGTCCTGCGACCTTGAGGCCCTGCACCTTCGCCAGCGCGTTCAGGAGTTCTTCGGCCATTCCGGCCGAGAAATAGCCATGGTCGTGCGCGGGGCTGAGATCCTCGAACGGCAGCACCGCGATCGATTTGTCCGGGATCGCTGACGCCGCGTCACCGCGGAATCCGGCACCTTTTTTCCAGACGAAGGTATTGGCGAGCAGCAGCACCACCGCCACGACAAGAACCGCGATGATCCACTTGTCGAGCTTGCGGCCGGTGGAGTGCGCGAGCGAATCTTCGGGCGATATTTCGCTCTCGCGCCTCAGTCCCTGGGGCGTGAATTCGTAGAACCACGCGAACGCGATCCAGAAGGGGAATCCGATGATCGCGGCGATCACGAACCAGCGCACGGTCCAGTCGGGCGCGCCGAAGAACGGGCCGAGTTGCGCGATGCCCTGGGCCAGCGCCCACACCGCGCCCGCGTACAGCACGCCCGCGCGCAGCACGTTGCGGCGGCGCAATTCCGCGAGCAGACCGCGAGCCTCCACAACGCGCCCCTGTGTCCCGCCGGCAGCAGGCCGGCCTCTGACGCGTGCAGTGTCAGGGGGTACGGTGAGCCATGCAACCCTTTTCGGCGCGCGGCGACCGCAGGCGGAAGCCGGTGCGCATCCCGGCGACCGTTCGCGCCTTCCCTTGACAAATCGGATTATATTTCCATAATTCCGGAATTATGAAATCCCAAGATGCCATGGCGGCACTCAAGGCCCTCGCCCAGGACAGCCGCCTCGCCGCTTATCGCGCGCTGGTGCAGGCCGGGCCCGAAGGACTCGCCGTGGGCGACCTGGGCGAACGCCTGAAGTTGCCGGGCGCGACCCTGACCAACCACCTCAACGTCCTGCGCCACGCAGGGCTGGTGCGCGACGCGCGCGAAGGCCGCAGCATCCGCTGCCGCGCCGACTACGCGCGCATGAACGCATTGCTCGCCTTCCTCACCGAAAACTGCTGCGGCAGCAATGCCGCCCATTGCGCGCCCGCATGCGCGCCCAAACGGAGAAAACGTTCATGAAGCGCTTCCACGTCCACGTCAACGTCGCCGATCTCGATGCCAGCATCGGCTTTTATTCCACCCTGTTCGGCAGCGAGCCGTCGGTGCGCAAGCCCGACTACGCGAAATGGATGCTGGACGATCCGCGCGTCAACTTCGCCATATCCAAGCGCGGCCTCGCCGGCGGCGTGGATCATCTCGGCCTGCAGGCCGACGACTCTGCGGAGCTGGAGGAAATCGGCGCTCGGCTGGTGGCGGCCGACAAGGTCGCGCTGGCCGAGCAGGGCACCACCTGCTGCTACGCGCGTTCGGACAAATACTGGGCCGAAGATCCGCAAGGCGTGCGCTGGGAAACCTTCCACACCTTCGGCGAGGCCACGACCTATTCCGCGCCGGGCCACCCGGCTGCCGCCGAAGGCGGCGCCTGCTGCGGGGCGCCGGTCGCGGAAGCCGGTGCCGCCTCGTGCTGCGCATCGGGCGCCTGCGGATGAGCCCCCTGCCGCGCGTCCTCTTTGTCTGCATCGAGAACGCCTGCCGCAGCCAGATGGCGCAAGGCTTCGCGCGGCGGCATGGCACCGGTCAGGTGGAGGCGTTTTCCGCCGGCTCGAAGCCGTCGGGCATCGTCAATCCACGCGCGATCGCGTTCATGGCCGAGCGCGGCGTGGACATCGCAGCGCACGCTTCCCGATCGCTCGACGCCTTCGCCGGCCAGTCTTTCGACGCAGTGGTGACGATGGGTTGCGGCGATGCCTGCCCGTGGCTGCCCGCGCGCATCCGCGAGGACTGGGCGTTGCCGGACCCCAAGCATCTGCCCGATGCGGAATTCCGCGCCGTCCGCGACGCCATCGAACGGCGCGTGCTCGACCTGCTCGCTCGCCTCTCGGGAGACCGCGAATGAAGACGCCCCTGCCGCGCCGGCTGCTCGCCGAATTCATCGGCACCGCGGCCCTGCTCGCGGTGATCGTGGGATCGGGGCACATGGGCGAGATGCTCGCCCGGGGCAACGACGCGATTGCGTTGCTCGCCAACAGCACGGCCACGGGGCTCGCGCTGTATGTCCTGATCGTGCTGTTGGCGCCGGTTTCGGGCGCGCACTTCAATCCGGTGGTGAGCCTGGCGTTGGCTTTCCGCAGGGCGATTGGCTGGCGCGAGGCGCTGGCCTACCTGCCCGCGCAGGTTTTCGGGGCGGTCTGCGGCGTGGTGCTGGCACACCTGATGTTCGGGCTCGATCCGGTTTCATTCGGCATGAAGATCCGCACCGGTCCGGCGCTGTGGCTGAGCGAGGCGGTCGCGACCGTCGGCCTGCTGCTGACGATCCTGCTCGGACATCGCGCGCGACCGTCGCAGGTTCCCGCACTGGTCGGCGCCTACATCGCCGCGGCGTACTGGTTCACCGCCTCCACGGCATTCGCCAATCCGGCGGTCACGATCGCGCGCGCGCTGACGACCACGTTCGCGGGCATCCGGCCGGTGGATGTGCCCGGCTTCATCCTTGCGCAATTGCTCGGGATCCTGGTCGCCCTGCCGCTTGCGGCAGCACTGACCGGCCGCTCGCAGCCGGTGCGGAAACGGGCATAGGACACGCCTTGCAAGCGGCGCCGCATCGGCCCGTTCGGCCGATGCGGTTACACTTGTTGCATGCTGAAAATAGACACCCATGCGCACCTGCTGCCGCCGCAATGGCCGGACCTCGCCAAAAAATATGGCGACGAGCGCTTCCCGGTGATGGTGCGCGCCGGCGGCCGGCACCGCATCTACAAGGACGGCAGGTTCTTCCGCGAGGTCTGGCAGAACGCGTTCGACGCCGAGCATCGCATCGCCGAATACAAGCAGCACGGCGTGGACGTGCAGGTGATTTCCACGGTGCCGGTGCTGTTTTCGTACTGGGCCAAGCCCAACCAGGCGCTGGAGCTGCACCGCTGCCTCAACGACCACGCGGCCGAAGTCTGCCGCGCGCACCCGCGCCATTACGCCGCGGTGGGTACGGTGCCGCTGCAATCGCCCAGGCTCGCGATCGAGGAGCTGGAGCGCTGCGTCGAGCAACTCGGCCTGCAGGGCGTGCAGATCGGCTCGCACTGCAACCAGTGGAACCTCGACGCACCCGAGCTGTTCCCGTTCTTCGAGGCGGCGGCGGACCTGGATGCGGCGATCCTGGTGCACCCCTGGGACATGATGGGCGCGGACTCCATGCCGAAATACTGGCTGCCCTGGCTGGTGGGCATGCCGGCCGAACAATCGCGCGCGGCGTGTTCGTTGATCTTCGGCGGCGTGCTGGAACGGCTGCCCTCGTTGCGGGTCGCCTTCGCGCACGGCGGCGGTGCGTTCCCGTTCACCATCGGTCGCATCGAACACGGCTTCCGCATGCGCCCGGATCTGGTCGCCACGGACAACGCGCGCAACCCGCGCGATTATTTCCCGCGGCTTTACTTCGACTCCTGCGTGCACGACCCGCAGGCGCTGCGCTACCTGCTGGACGTGGTCGGCGCGGATCGCGTGATGCTCGGCACCGATTACCCGTTCCCGCTGGGCGAACAGGAGCCGGGCAGCGGCATTGATGCGCTGGGCCTGGACGAGGCCGGCCGGGAGCGGATGTTCCACGGCACGGCGCTCGAATGGCTCAACCTGCCGCTTTCGCGTTTTGCGCCCTGAATCGCTGCAAAGCTGCTGCGCTCGGCACCTTGCGCGCCGGCGGTGCTCGGAATGCTCATGTACTGACGTGTACACTCCGCTTCCTGCGCTCCGGCGACGCGCAACCTGCCTTCGCTCGCGACGCTTTGCAGCGATCCAGAGAACCTTGGTAGGAGTTGCGATATGAAATTGCTATTTATGGCGGCATTGGCGATGTCTGTTGCGCCGCTGATCGCCCACGCGGCCGACTATTCGCTGGACGACGGCCGGGTGCAGTTCTCCGCTCCGGATGCGTGGACGCCGATCATGGAGAAACACGATGGCGACCCGCAGTTCCTCGCGCTGCGGATCAACGAGCCGGATGCGCCGCCCGACACGCTGGCGCGGATCACCGTCACTACCCAGCACGCCAACGACGCGGCGGCGTTCCAGGAATTCGTCAAGGCGAACGTCGCCAAGGCGCGCCGGCTGACCGAATACCGCTCCAACGATTCGCACCCGATCCCGTCCGGCCGCCGCTACACCGCGACCGAGAACAAGCAGAAGACCGACTACACCGAGTACTACTACTACCGCGACGGGATCGCGATCCAGGTGCGCTGCGTGCGGCCGGAATCGGCGGCGGCGCAATGGGCCGCAACGTTCGACGCCGGCTGCTCGGCCATCGCCAAGGACGTCGCGACCGCACAATGAGCGACTACGCCTTCGACGCCACCTGGGCACGCGCGCAGGATCGGGCCGACCCGCTGCGCGCATTGCGCGGTGAATTCCTGATCCCGCCGCACGCAGGCGGCGAGCAGGTGTACCTGTGCGGCAATTCGCTGGGCCTGCAACCGCGCGCAACGCGGCAGGCCTTGCTGGACGAGCTGGACGACTGGGCCCGACTGGGCGTGGAAGGCCACGTGCACGGCCGGCATCCGTGGCTGCCCTACCATTCGGAAGTGCGCGACGCGCTGGCGGAGGTGGTCGGCGCGCAGCCGTCCGAAGTGGTGGCGATGAACACCCTCACCGTGAATCTGCACCTGATGATGGTGAGCTTCTACCGGCCCACCCGCGAACGCCACGCGATCCTGATCGAACGCAACGCGTTCCCGTCCGACCGCCATGCGGTCGCTTCGCAGATCGCGTTCCATGGTTACGACCCGGACGAGGCGCTGATCGAACTGGACGGCGACGAACCCGGCGGCACGGTTTCCATGCAGGCCATCGAACGCGCGCTGCGCGAGCACGGTTCGCGGATCGCGCTGGTGCTGTGGCCGGGCGTGCAATACCTGACCGGCCAGGCGTTCGACCTCGCCGCGATCACGAAACTGGCGCACGCGCAGGGCTGCACCGTCGGTTTCGATCTGGCGCACGCGGCCGGCAACATTCTCACCAACCTGCACGACAGCGGTTGCGATTTCGCCGCGTGGTGCAGTTACAAGTACCTGAACTCCGGTCCCGGCGCGATCGCCGGCTGCTTCGTGCATGCCCGCCACGCACGCGAGCATCTTCCCCGCTTCGCCGGCTGGTGGGGGCATCGCGAGGACACGCGCTTCCAGATGCGCCCGGAATTCGATCCCGCGCCCGGTGCCGACGGCTGGCAGTTGTCCAACCCGCCGATTTTCGCGCTCGCGCCGCTGCGCGTGTCGCTGGAGATCTTCCAGCGCGCGGGGATGCCGCGGTTGCGCGAGAAATCGCAGCGGCTGACCGGCTACCTCGAATGGCTGGTCCGCACGCAACTGGACGACGTGCTGGAAATCCTCACGCCCGCCGCGCCCGATCGCCGCGGCGCGCAGTTGTCGGTGCGCGTGCGCCGCGGCCGCGACGCCGGCCGCTCGCTGTTCGACCACTTGGTGGCGAGCGGCGTGCTCGGCGACTGGCGCGAACCGGACGTGATGCGCATCAGCCCGGCGCCGCTCTACAACCGCTTCGAGGATTGCCTGAAGTTCGCGCAAGCGGTGCAGGCGTGGCGATCGGCAGCCAACCCATGACTGCATGACCACACGAAAAGCGCTATCATGCAGCCATGAAAACAATCACCCTTACCGATCAGGCCTACGAGCGCATCGCTGCGCTCAAGACCTCGCCGAAGGATTCCTTCAGCAAGGTGATCTTGCGTGCGGTGCCCAAGCGCGGCACCGCGGCACAGATGCTCAAGGATGTCCGCAAGTTGCCGGCACTGACGCCCAGGCAAGCCAAGCTCATGGAAGCCGCCGCCGCGGCCCAGCGCGATCCGAAGCGCTGGCGCGATCCGTGGAAAGCGGGCTGAAGTGGATTACCTGCTGGATACCAACTTCCTGATCGGCTTGTGGCGCCAGCCGCAGACCGGGTCGGAGGCTCGCTTCCTCGAAGCGCACGGAGACAGCGTGTTGGCGTTGCCGTGGATCGCCAAGGGCGAATTCCTCGCCGGCGCGGTCATCGCCGGTCACGACGCGAAGCGGGTGCAACAGTTCCTTTCCACCTATCCGCTCACCTTGGCCACCGACGCTACACTGGCCGTGTACGCGCGGCTGTACGCCGCCTTGCACAAGTCGCGCTCGGCGGTCGGCATCAATGACTTGTGGATAGCGGCCAGCGCGATCGAACACAAGCTGCCGTTGTTGACCCGCAACGTACGCGAACTGTCGCGGGTGGATGACCTCAAGGTGCTTGACTACGCGGCCGGCTGAGGGGAGCGGCGTGGGGAAATACGATCATCTCGAACGCGACGCGCTGGTCCGGCTGCTGGAGCGGCGCGATGCCGAACGCCAGTTGGGCCTGGTGTGGGAGCGCGAAGATCTCGACCCGGAAGCCGCGCAGAACGAGGATTTCGTCGCGCTGGAACACGACGAGGCCCTGAGCCACGGCGACGCACCCTGGCAAAACCTGATCATCGAGGGCGACAACTACGACGCACTGCGCGCCTTGCGCATGAGCCACGCCGGGCGCATCCGCTGCATCTACATTGATCCGCCCTACAACACCGGCAACCGCGACTTCGTCTACAACGACCGGTTCGTGGACAAGACCCATCGCTTCCGCCATTCGTTGTGGCTGGAATTCATGCACAAGCGCCTGACGCTGGCGCGCGACCTGCTGGCCGACGACGGCGTGATCTTCGTCTCCATTGACGACAACGAGCTGTTCCGGCTCGGGATGCTGATGGATCGGGTGTTTGGAACGGACAACAAACTGGCGTGCTTCGCATGGCAGACAGACGGAAACTTCGACAACCAAGCGAAGATCAAGATTTCACATGAATATGTGCTTGCTTACGCCAGGAATGCCGATCTGTTTCCAATGCCGTCGGTGGTGGATCCCAACGTGCCGGAAGGTAGCAAGCTCTTTCGAGCCGAAATTCGCAACACCATTATCAAGAACGGCCCGAAAAATCCCGTTTCGGAAATCCTCTTGCCGAAGGGCTTTCCTGCGTCGTTTGCGGAAGGCACCGTCGAAGCTCGAGCCGACGAACGCTGGCCGCAGATAGATGCGCCACTTGTTGTGCGCGACAGCAAGTTGGTGAAGAGCGTTGTACTGAGAAGCGGTTGGGCCAATAAGGGCTTGTGTCAGCAGTTCATTGCAAACAAGTTTCAGCCCATTAAGGACTCAAAAGGACAGGAAACGCGATTTGAATTGACCGCGACGGGCGCCATCGAAAACGTCAAGACGCGCAACGCATCGCATGTAATTTCGACGTTGCGGAATCTAGGTAATACTCAGAGCGACAGCGCAATGCTTGCGGATATGGCAATTCAGTTCACCTATCCGAAGCCAGTAAAGTTGATCCAGTATTTGATTTCGATCCTTGACGACGATTCAGCTACCGTCCTCGACTTCTTCGCCGGTTCCGGCACCACCGCACAAGCCGTTGCCAAGTTGAACGCCGAGGACGGCGGCAACCGCCGCTTCATCCTCGTTTCCAGCACCGAGGCCACCGCCGACGAACCCGACAAGAACCTGTGCCGCGACGTGTGCGCGATGCGCGTGCGTCGCGTGCTGGGCGGCTACACCAATACCAGGGGCGAGCGCGTGGAAGGCCTGGGCGGCGGCTTCGCCTACCTGCGCACCCGCCGGATCGCGCCGTACCGGCTGTCCACCCGCATCGCCCACGCCGAAGTGTGGCGCGCGCTGCAACTGATCCACGACCGCGCGCTGACGCGCTGGCAGGGTTCAGGATTCCAGCACGACGGCGCGCTCGGGTACCTGGCCGATTTCCGCGAAGCGAGCCTTGCCGCGCTGCGTGCATGGCTGGGCGATTCGCGGGGCGCCGGCCGCACGTTGTATGCGTGGACGCCGCACCGCATCGGGGAACTTGCGCCCGAAGCCGACATCGCGCCGATCCCCGATTTCCTGCGCGCGAGGTTCGGGCGGTGAACCGCAATGCACATGCCTGCACTTTCTCCCCGGCTCGTCATTCCGGGGCCGTCGCCGGCTGCTTCGGCGACGGAACCCGGAATCCAGCTCTCGCGTCCGTCGAGACCAAAACTGGATTCCGGGTTCTGACCGCGCCAATGCGCGGTCAGCCCCGGAATGACGAATTGATCGAGGATCGCGCATGCCCATCGTCCTGAAATCCTTCCAGCGGGAGGTGTGCGACGGCATCCTCGCGCGCTTCGCCAACGTGCGCGCGCTCTACGAGCGCACGCGCCTGATGGAAGCGCCGCAGCGCTCCGGCGAGACCGGGAAAATCCGCCGCAACGACGCAGCCGTGGTGTTGCAGGCGCCAACCGGCTCCGGCAAGACCGCGATTGCCTGCACGGTGTTGAGCGAATGGCCGAACGACGAGCGCGTGCTGTGGTTCTGGTTCGCGCCGTTCGCCGGGCTGGTCGAACAGGCACGCATCACCCTGCGCACGCAGGCGCCGAATGTCGAGGTGTTCGATCTGGACAGCGACCGCCGGCTGGAGGCCGTTCACGCTGGCGGCGTGTTCGTCTGCACCTGGGCATCCGTCGCCGCCGCCAACGCGCAGGCGCGCCGCGCGCGCACGCGCAGCGATGCCGGGCAATCGCTGGACGATCTGATCGTGCAGGCGCGCGACGCGGGCTTGCGCATCGGCTGCGTGGTGGACGAGGCGCACCACGGCTTCCACAGGGCAAAACAGGCGCGTGCGCTGTTCACCGACGTGCTTGCCCCCGACTACGCGCTGATGATGACCGCCACCCCGCGCGACCGCGACGTGGCCGAGTTCGAACATGAAACCGGTTACCGTGCCGGCGACGCGGGCGACTGGGCCTCGGTGAGCCGGCATGACGCGGTCGTGGCGGGCCTGCTGAAGCGCGGCGTGCGCACGGTGCGCTTCGTGGCCAAGGACGACGACGAGCAACAGTTGGTGGATTTCGAGCAACTGGCGCTGCGCGAATGCAGCGCGGCGCACCGGCAGATCAAGGCCATGCTGGCCGACGCGCGCGTGCCGCTGACGCCGCTGATGCTGGTGCAGGTGCCGGACGGCAAGGCCGCGCAAGGCAAGGCCGCCGAGTATCTGACCGGCACGCTCGGCTTCGCGCCGGAAACCGTGCGCGTGCACACCGCCGACGAGCCCGACCCGGACCTGATCGCGCTCGCCAACGACCCGAAAGTGGAAGTGCTGATCTTCAAGATGGCGGTGGCGCTGGGCTTCGATGCGCCGCGCGCATTCACGCTGGCGGCGCTGCGCGGCGCCCGCGACGCGGACTTCGGTGTGCAGGTGATCGGTCGCATCGTGCGCGTGCACGCGCTGCTGCAAGGGCGCAACGATTTGCCCGAGGCGCTGGACCACGGCTACGTGTTCCTGGCCAATGCGGAATCGCAGGAAGGCCTGCTGAGTGCCGGTGCGCAAATCAATGCCATGACCACGCAGGCGCCGGAACTCGGCACCCAGACCGTGTTCACCGTCAGCGGCGAACGCTCGGCGGTGCAACTGGTGGCCAGCGGCGCGCCGCTGGCGCTGCTGCTGGAACCGGACGGCGCGTCGCATGTGGAGCCGGTCACGGATGCGCAGATTGAAAATCCCGCGGACGATCCGGCCCGGTTCGAATCGCAACTGCAAGCCATGCAACCGCTGGCGCAGTCGTTGTTCGGCGAAGCATTTGCGCCTGCCGATGGATCGCAGCAGGCATCGCCGGCCCGCGATGCGCGCATCGCACCGTTGTTGCTGACCGCGAAGCCGAAGACCCACGCCTACGCTCTGCGTGTGGACGTACCGGAGCTGAAGACCGAATGGCTGCCGGAACCTTCCGGCGAATACGAACTGCGGTTGGCCGACCACGTGGATTTCAACAAGAACGTGCTGGCGGACCGCGTGCGCGACCGCGCGGCGATGCGTCGCATGGAAAGCGATGTCTTCGCATCGGAAAGCGTGGGCGAAGGCGGTCGCGATTTCTGGACCGAGCTGTCCCCAGCGCAAGTGGCCGACCACGCGCAGAAGCTGCTGTGCGGCATCGCCGACGCGCACCAGCGCGAATTCCGGTTACGCCTACTGGAACGTTTCGCGCGTGCAATCCAGGAGTCCGGTGCTGCGGCGCCGGACAACGAAGAGGAACTGGAAGAACAACTGGACCTGGTGCTGGTGCGCAATACGAAACTGCTGCACGAAGCGCGCAAGCGCGTGCGCCACGCCGACCTGCGCGTCAACGCCTTGCGCCTGCCCCGGGAGTTCGGGTCCGATCTGCCCCTGCAGCGCGCGCAGAGAAACGTCTATGGCGTGTTTCCGCCCGATCTGAATCCCGACGAACGGCGCATCGCCGAAATGCTGGACGGCCATGCCCTGGTGCAATGGTGGCATCGCAACCCCAACAAAAGGCCCGGCGAATCGGTGGCGCTGTATGCTTGGGACGATGGCGATGGTTTTTTCCCGGACTTCGTCGTGGCCGTGCACGGCCGCGAAACGCCACACGGAATCGCCCTGCTGGAAGTGAAGGGCCAGCAACTCTGGAACGCATTCAAGGAGCCCGACAAGGCGGAAGCCGCACATCCGGAGTACGGGCGCGTATTCATGACCGGGCACAAGCGCAACGAATCGCAATTCCTGTTGCTGCGCAAGCGCGGCGACGGTCTGGACAGCGACGGCGATTTCTCGCTGGATCGCTTGAAGTGGACACAATGAGCGGCAGTCCGAAATCCACGGTCACGATCATCGGCGCCGGCCTGGTCGGTTCGCTGCTGGCCGCCCTGCTCGCCCAGCGCGGCTTCAAGGTCGAGGTGTTCGAGCGCCGGACCGATCCGCGCAAGCACGGATTCGCGGGCGGGCGCTCGATCAATCTCGCGCTGGCCGAACGCGGATTCAATGCGCTGCGGCAGGCCGGGCTGGCCGACGACGTGCTGCAGCAGGCGGTGATGATGCGCGGGCGCATGGTGCACGCGGACGGCACCGCCAACCTGCAACGCTACGGGCGCGACGACTCGGAAGCGATCTGGTCGGTGTCGCGCGGCGGCCTCAACATGCTGCTGATGGACGCGGCCGAGGACGCGGGCGCGCGCCTGCATTTCGATGCGGCGCTGGCGCAAGCCGATTTCGCGGGCGGCACGATCACTTTGGCCGACGCGTCCGGCGCGCAACGCACCCATCCGGCGGGAATGCTGCTGGGCTGCGACGGCGCGGGCTCGGCGCTGCGCGCGGCGATGGCACGCGAAGCGGATCCGGGAGAGCGCGTCGAATCGCTGGGGCACGGGTACAAGGAACTGGAAATCCCGCCGCGCGCTCCCTCGAAGCAACAGCCTGCAAGCCCGGAAAAGGAAAGCGCGTCCTTCCGAAGGGATCTTTTCGCCCTGGAACCCCACGCGCTGCACATCTGGCCGCACGGCCACTACATGTGCATCGCCTTGCCGAACGCGCAAGGCAGTTTCACGGTCACGCTGTTCCTGCCCAACGAGGGACCGTACCCGAGTTTCGCGAGCCTCCCCGATGTGCGCGCCGCGCGTGCGTTCTTCGAGGAGCAGTTTGCCGATGCGCTGGCACTGATGCCGACGTTCGACGAAGACTGGAGCGAACACCCTGTCGGGCAGCTGGCGACGCTGTATCTGGACCGCTGGCATCTGCACGGCCGCGCGCTGCTGCTGGGCGACGCCGCGCACGCGATCGTGCCGTTCCACGGACAGGGCATGAACGCAGGCTTCGAAGATGCGGCGGAGCTGGCGGCCTTGCTCCAATTGCAGCCCCACGACCCCGCCGCCGTGTTCGCGCAGTTCCAGCAAAGCCGCAAACCGAACGCCGATGCGATCGCCGCGATGGCGGTGGAAAACTACGTGGAAATGCGCGACGGCGTGGCCGATCCGCATTACCTGCTGAAGCGCGCCCTGACCGCGGCACTGACCGAGCGCGCCCCCGCGCACTTCATGTCGCGCTATCGCATGGTCAGCTTCACCCACCTGCCCTACGCGTATTGCCTGCAACGCGGGCGCGAGCAGGACGCGCTGCTCGAATCGCTGCTCGCCGGCAAGCCGCACCTGGACGAAGTGGATCTGGACGCGGCGGCCGCGCGGGTTCGTGCCGAGTTGCCGCCCCTGCCGCTCTGAGCGCGATGCCGATTCCGCCGGGCGCGCTGCGGGCGTTCCTCGATACCGACTACCGCGTGCGCCTGCGGCGGGGCGGCTGGACGGTCATCCGCATCGGCGCGCCGCTGCCGAGCGTGCTTCACGCTTGCGTGAAGGAGCCGGGCACGCCCTGGGGATTCATCACGGCATGGAATCCGTTGGCGCAAATGACATCGCGCGCGATCAACCGGCCGGCGCAACGCGAGTTGCTGTCCGCGTTGCGCCAACTCGGCGCCTTGCCGTGCGCCGGCGTGGGTGTCGGCAGCGGGGGAAAGAACGACTGGCGCGAACCCGGCCTGTTCGTGACCGGGCTGGATTTCGCCACGCTGGATGCGCTCGGGCGCCGCTTCCGGCAAGCAGCCATCGTGCGTGGCGTCGGCCACGGGCCTGCGGAGCTGCGCGTCCTGGCTTGACCCCGCTCATGGACATGGCCGCGCCGCGGCTGGGACAATGGGCGGTTCGAACTATTCGCCCATGCCCAGTCCCCTGCCCGCCAGCGCCGGCTCCATCCTCGACGTGCAAGGCCTCGCCTTCGCGCGCAACGACGAGGCCGTGTTCGGCCCGCTGGATTTCGCGCTCGACCCTGGCGAGACCCTGCTGGTGGAGGGCGACAACGGCTCCGGCAAGACCACGCTGCTGCGCGTGCTCGCGGGTTTGCTGCCGGCGAGCGCGGGCGAGATCCGCCTGGATGGCGAACCGATGGACCATGGCGCGCTGCGCGGGCGGATGGTGTTCCTCGGGCATCAGCCTGGGCTCAAGAACGATCTTTCCCCGTGCGAGAACCTGGTGTTCCTTTCCGGCCTGTACGGCACGCGCGAGGGTGCGGACATCGCGTCGGCACTCGAGCAGGTGGATCTGGCGATCTACGCCGACACACCGCTGCGCATGCTTTCCGCGGGACAGAAGAAACGCGCCGCGCTGGCGCGGCTGGCACTGCTGCCGGGCGAACTGTGGCTGCTGGACGAACCCTATGCGAACCTCGACCGGCGCGGCATCGAGATGGTCAACGCACTGGTCGCCGCGCACTGCGCGCGCGGCGGCGCGGCGCTGCTGACGAGCCATGGTGCCGTGCGCTTCGCCGATCCCCGCGCGCGGCACGTGCGGCTGGAACTCGTGGCATGAGCACGACAAGCCTCGCCCCGACGGAGCGCGTGGCCACCCGCACGCCCGGCACGTTCGCGGCCATCCGCGCGCTGCTGCGGCGCGAACTGCTGCTGGCCTGGCGGCGACGCGCGGATGCGCTGTTTCCCGTCCTGTACGCGCTGATCGTGGTGAGCCTGTTCCCGTTCGCGCTCGGTCCCGAAGACGCGCTGCTGGCGCGCATCAGCGGCGGCGTGTTGCTGGTCACCGTGTTGCTCGCGATGTTGCCGAGCCTGGAATCGCTGTTTCGAAGCGACCTCGAAGACGGCTCGCTGGAACAGATGCTGCTGGCGCCGCAGCCTCTGCCGCTGCTGGTGTTGATCCGCGTGCTGGCGCACTGGGCCACGACCACCCTGCCGCTGATCGTCGTGATGCCGTTGCTGGCGGTGCTGCTGCGCCTGCCGGCACAGGTGCTGCCGGTGCTGATCGTCGCACTGCTTCTGGCCACGCCGTTGCTTGCGCTGCTGGGCGCGATCCTGTCGGCCTTGACCGCCGGCGCGCGCCGCTCCGCTATACTGTTGGCCTTGATGCTGTTGCCCCTGGCCGTGCCGGTGGTGATCTTCGCCGCGGGCGCGGTGGCGGCGGCGCAATCGGGATTGCCGTACCTCGCCCCGCTGTTGTGGCTGGCCGCGGCGCTGGTCCTGGCGCTGGCGCTGGCGCCTTTCGCGAGCGCGGCAGCCCTGCGCATCGCAGCAGAAACATGAAAGTCATTGAACGGGATTTTCCTGTACAAGAGTCCACTGACCGCGCGTCGCGCGCGACGGTGCCACACTCCCACAACCCCAGCCTTTGCTGCGCAAAGGCTAGCCCCTTGACTTAAGGGGCTATCCACGCACGAACATGTCACGCAGCTACTTGCCACACTGGATGCACCGGCTTTCCTCGCCGCCGGTGTTCTACCGTTTTGCCGGCGCGCTGCGCCCGTGGTTCCTGTGGAGCGCGATCCTGCTCGGCGTCGTCGCGCTGTACGGCGGGCTGGTGCTGGCGCCGGCGGATTACCAGCAGGGCGATGCCTACCGCATCATCTTCATCCACGTGCCCTGCGCCTGGATGAGCCTGTTCATCTACGTATCCATGGCGGTCGCCGCCGTGATCGCGATGGTGTGGCGAATCAAGCTGGCCGAAGTGGTCGCGATGGAGTGCGCGCCGATCGGCGCGGCGTTCACGCTGATCACGCTGGTCACCGGCTCGCTGTGGGGCAAGCCGATGTGGGGCACCTGGTGGACCTGGGATGCGCGGCTGACCTCGGAACTGGTGCTGCTGTTCCTGTATCTCGGCGTGATCGGCCTGTTCAGTGCGATCGAGGATCGCCGCCGCGCCGCGCGCGCGGCCTCGCTGCTCGCGCTGGTGGGCATCGTCAACCTGCCGATCATCCATTACTCGGTGGTGTGGTGGAACACGCTGCACCAGGGCCAGACGGTGAATCTGCTGGGCAAGTCCAAGATCGCGCCGGACATGCTCTGGCCGCTGCTGCTGATGGCGCTCGCCACCCACCTCTATTTCTTCGCAAGCCTGCTGGCGCGCTCGCGGGTGGGGCTGCTCGCGGTGGAAGGCGGCAAGGAATGGGCGCGCGCGCTGATCGGGGAGCACCCGGGATGAACGGCAAGCGCCTCGTCCGTGCCAGCTTCACCCGCCCCCTTGAGTCAAGGGGGCAGACGATTCTTTGCCCGCAAAGAATCGTCGGGGGTTGTGGACGGCTGCTTCCATTGCGTTGCCGTACGAATTTCGAACATGGAGCCTCGCCCAATCATGTCTGAATGGCTCGCAATGGGCGGCTACGCCATGTACGTCTGGCCCGCGTACGCGGTGTTCTTCGCCGTGCTCGCCTGGGACTGGATCGCACCGGCGCTGCGCCGTCGCCAGGTGTTGAACGAATTGCGCGGGCGCGCTGCCCGCGAGCAACTCCGGCGCCAGCGCGCGTCACAAACGCCTGCGCAACGAGAAGGTGCCTCCGCATGAATCCCGTCCGCAAACGCCGACTGGTCGTGATCTCGCTGATCGTGCTCGCGGTCGGCATCGCCGCGGCGCTGACCGTGTTCGCGCTGCAGCAGAACATGACCTACCTCTATTCGCCCTCCGAAGTGGAAGCCGGCAAGGCGCCGGCGAATGCGGCGTTCCGGCTGGGCGGCATCGTCAAGGAAGGCAGCGTGCACCGCGTGCCGGGCACGCTGACCACCGATTTCACGATCACGGACCGCTTCGACGACATGCGCGTGCAATACACCGGCATCCTTCCCGACCTGTTCCGCGAGGGCCAGAGCGTGGTCACCACCGGCCACATGAGCGGCGGCGGGTTCACCGCGACGCAGGTGCTGGCCAAGCACGACGAGACCTACATGCCGAAGGAAGTCGCCGACGCGATCGCCAAGGCGAAGGCGGCGCATAGAACCGGGACCGGGGACCGGGGACCGGGGACCGGGGTGGCGACAAGCGATTCGCACACCGGCGGTGGAGCGGAGAATTGAATATGAGTGGTGTTGAACAACAGCCGTATGCACGACACTTGAACGAAGACCGGTCCCTGGTCCCTGGTCCCTGGTCCCCCGCAACATGATCCCCGAACTCGGCCAGCTCGCGCTGATCCTCGCGCTGATCCTCTCGGGCCTGCAGTGCGTGCTGCCGATCGTCGGCGCGTGGCGCGACAGCAAGCCGCTGATGGCGACCGCGCGTTCGCTCGTCGCCGGCCAGTTCGTGTTCGTGGCGCTCGCGTTCGGGATCCTGACGTACGCGTTCCTGGTGCAGGATTTCTCGGTCGCCTATGTGGCGCAGAACAGCAACCTGGAATTGCCGTGGTGGTACCGCTTCTCGGCGGTATGGGGCGCGCACGAAGGATCGCTGCTGCTGTGGGTGCTGATCCTCAACGTGTGGACGCTGGCGGTCGCGGCCCTGGGCGGCAAGCTGCCGGAGAAGTTCTACGCGCGCGTACTGGGCGTGCTGGGATTCGTCGCGTTCGGCTTCCTGCTGTTCTCGCTCGCCACGTCCAATCCGTTCGCCCGGCTTATCCCCGCGCCGATGGACGGCGTGGACCTCAATCCCGTGCTGCAGGACCCCGGCCTGATCATGCATCCGCCGGTGCTGTACACCGGCTATGTCGGCTTCAGCGTGGCCTTCGCGTTTGCCATCGCCGCGTTGCTCGGTGGCGAACTGCAATCCGCCTGGGTGCGCTGGTCGCGTCCCTGGACGAATGTTGCCTGGGGTTTCCTGTCCGCGGGCATCGTGGCGGGGAGCTGGTGGGCCTATTCGGAACTGGGCTGGGGCGGCTGGTGGTTCTGGGATCCGGTCGAGAACGCGAGTTTCATGCCGTGGCTGGTCGGCGCCGCGCTGGTGCACGCGCAGGCCGTGACCGACAAGCGCGGCGGATTGCGCGCCTGGACCCTGCTGCTTGCGATCTTCGCGTTCTCGCTGTCGCTGCTCGGCACGTTCCTGGTGCGTTCGGGCGTGCTGACCAGCGTCCATTCATTCGCGGCCGATCCCAAGCGCGGTGTGTTCATCCTGGGCTTCCTCGCCGTCGTCGTCGGCGGCTCGCTGCTGCTGTATGCGCTGCGCGCGCCGAAGGTCACCGGCGGCAAGCCGTTCGCGCTGGCTTCGCGCGAAACGCTGATCCTCGTCGGCAACCTGATGCTGACCGTGGCCGCCGCCACGGTGCTGCTCGGGACGCTCTATCCGCTGGTCGGCGAGGCGTTCAACCTCGGCCGCATCTCGGTGGGCGCGCCCTACTTCGGCTTCCTGTTCATGCTGCTGATGACGCCGCTGGTGCTGGCGATGCCGTTCGCGCCGCTGTCGCGCTGGGGCAAGGCCGATACCGCGATCTGGAAGCGCGCGCTGGCGCGCATCGTGGGGCTCGCGGTGCTGGCCGGCATCATCGGCTGGGTGCTGGGCGCGCGCAGCTTCATGGCGCTGCTCGGCGTGACCGCGTCCACCTACGTGATCGCGGGCACCGCCTTCTACGCGATCAAGCGCTGGAAGGAAGCACCCGCTGGCAAGCGCTATCCGCTGGAAATGGCGGGCATGCTGTTCGCGCACGTCGGCGTGGGCGTGTTCATCGCCGGCGCAGTCCTGACGCGCAGCCTGAGCATCGAGCAGGACGTCGCGCTGTCGCCGGGCGAAACCGCGCGCGTCGGCGCGTACGACTTCCGGTTCAACGGCGTCGCCGAAACGCAAGGCCCCAACTGGCTGGCGCAGCAGGGCACGGTGGACGTTTCGAAGGACGGCCATCTCGTCGTCACCCTGCACCCGCAGAAGCGCACCTACCCGCGCGGGCAGGTGCAGACCGAAGCCTCGATCCACCCGGGCGTGTTCCGCGACCTGTACGTGTCGCTCGGCGATCCGATCGGCAATGGCGCATGGGCGCTGCGCGTGTACGACAAGCCGTTCGTGCGCTGGATCTGGGCCGGCGGCCTGCTGATGATGGTCGGCGGTTTCTGCGCGGCGGCCGACAAGCGCTTCCGCCTGCGTCGTGAATCGCAGGAACCGGGCACCGTGCCGGCGCTGCCCGTGCTGCCCGTGGAACAGAATGCATGAACGCGCGACTGATCCCGTTCGCGGTGTTCGCGCTGATGGTGGCGCTGTTCGGCTTCGGCATCGCCTGGAACAAGTACCACGATCCGCGCTACGTCCCCTCGCCGCTCATCGGCAAGGCCGCGCCGGCTTTCGATCTTCCAAGGCTCGATGATCCCGCGCAACGCGTGCGCAAGGCGGACCTGCTCGGCAAGCCCTATCTCATCAACGTGTTCGCGAGCTGGTGCTTCGCCTGCGGCGAGGAACACCCGGTGCTGATGGAATATTCGAAGAAGCTCGGCGTGCCGCTGATCGGTTACGACTACAAGGACCAGGCGGCCGACGCAAAGACCTGGCTGGACGAGCACGGCAATCCGTACGCGCAGGTGCTGGCGGACGTGAGCGGCGCGACCGCGATAGATTTCGGCGTGTACGGCGCGCCGGAAACCTTCCTCGTGGATGCCCGGGGCGTGATCCGCTACAAGCACATCGGACCGCTGACGCCGGATGTGATCGCCCGGGAACTCGATCCGGCGATCAAGGCTCTGCGGGGTGCGGCGCAATGAAACGCACGCTTGCCGTGTTCGCGCTTGTGCTGGCGCTGCTGGTCAGTGCCAGCGCCTTCGCGATCGACCCGCTGCCGTTCAAGAATGCCGCCCAGCGCGAGCGCTTCCAGAACCTGACGCGCCAGTTGCGCTGCATGGTGTGCCAGAACGAGAGCCTGGACGCCTCGAACGCGGATCTCGCCAAGGACCTGCGCCACCAGATCTTCGACATGATGCAGCAGGGCAAGAGCGACGAGCAGATCAAGCAGTACCTTGTCGCGCGCTATTCGGATTTCGTGCTGTACGACCCGCCGCTGAAGACCTCCACGATGCTGCTGTGGTTCGGGCCGGCGGCGCTGGTGCTGGCCGGCGGCATCGTGGTGCTGGTGCTGCTGCGCCGGCGCGCCAAGCCGGCCACGCAAATCGCGACGACGGCGGAAACAGGGGACGACTGGTGAACATCTGGTTTTTCGTGATCGCGGCGCTGATGCTGGCCGCGGCGCTGATCTGCGTGCTGCTGCCGCTGGTGCGTGCCGGGCGCCGCAACGGCCGCGCGCGCATGCCGTTCGTGGTGGCGCTGCTGATCGCGTTCGCGCTGCCGCCGGTCGCACTCGGTTTGTACGCATGGATCGGAACGCCGAACGCCTTGAATGCACCGGCAGTGGACAGCGGCAAGATTGATTTCGCGCAGGCCACCGCGGAACTGCGCGCAAAGTTGCAAAGCTCGCCCGACCATCCGGAAGGCTGGCTGCTGCTCGGCCAGGCGTACACGGCGATGAACCGCCCGGCCGACGCACGCGATGCGTACGGCTACGCCCTGAAACTGAAACCGGACGATCCGGACATCATGGTCGCCTACGCGGAAGCCGACGTGCAGGCAAGCGACGACCATCGCATCGAAGGCCAATCGCGCAAGTTGCTGGAACGCGCGGTCGCGCTCGCGCCCGATCACCAGCGCGGGCTGTGGCTGCTCGGCATCAGCGATTACCAGCTCGGGCATTTCGATGATGCGCTCGCGCACTGGAAGCATCTGCTGACCCTGCTGCAACCGGGCTCCGGTGTCGCCAACGCAGTGAACGGACAGATCGCGATGGCGCAGGCGCGGGCGGATGGAAAAACCCAGGCGCAAGCCGAGACGATCGCGCAAGCCGTGGCCGCGCAGGCCTCGCCCCGTTCGCGAGCCCCTGCCGCCGCGACGGACGTGAACGCCGAAGCCGGCGCGTCGAAGGCGGGACCTTCGGCGGCAGCGACATCGGTCGCGCTGCAAGTACAAGTGAAGCTCGATCCGAAATTGGCGGGCAAGGTTTCGCCCGGCGACACGCTGTTCGTTTATGCGCGCGCGATCAACGGACCACCGATGCCGCTGGCGGTGGCGCGACTGAAAGCCTCCGCCCTGCCGACAAGCGTCACGCTGACCGACGCGATGGCCATGACGCCGCAGTTGAAGCTGTCCGCGTTCCCGCGCGTGCAGGTGTCCGCGCGCATCAGCAAGTCCGGCAACGCGATGCCGCAGGCCGGCGATCTGGAAGCGCAGCCGGCGCAGGTGGCCACGGATGCCAAGCAGCCGGTGGCGCTCACGATCGACCGGGTGCGGTGACGGACAGCATATGACAATGCGTCATTCCGGCCAGGGGTGAGTCGGATCCGCTTCATGGATGGAAACAAAGTCACTGGGTCCCGGCCTTCGCCGGGATGACGGAGGCAAAGCCGCTCGAATGGAGCGCTCGCGGCCGATGCGTCACTTGGCCGCGCCGCGTACCTTCGTTACCCTTGCGCGTTCACTCCTCGCGCAGCGAACCCGATGGCCGACGCCCGCCAGTATTTCGACCTGCACTCGCCATTCCGCATGAAACGCGGCGGCGCGCTCACCGGTGCGCGCCTGAGTTACGAAACCTGGGGCACTTTGAATGCCGCGCGCGACAATGCAGTGCTGATCCTGACCGGCCTTTCGCCGAGCGCACACGCCGCACGCAATGAACTGGACGCCACGCCCGGCTGGTGGGAAGACATCGTGGGACCCGGCAAGGGGCTGGACACGGACCGCTGGTTCGTGATCTGCGTGAATTCGCTGGGCAGTTGCAAGGGCTCGACCGGTCCGGCCTCGATCAATCCGGAAACCGGAAAAATCTATCGCCTCGACTTCCCGGAGCTGACCCTGGAGGACGTGGGCAATGCCGCGTTCGAACTCGCGCGCGGGCTCGGGATCGAGCGCCTCGCCGCGCTGGTCGGCTGTTCGATGGGCGGCATGGCCGCACTCGGGTACCTCATCCATCATCCCGGCGCAGCACGGGCGCACGTCAGCGTATCCACCGCGCCCCAGGCGCGGCCGTTCGCGATCGCGATCCGCTCGCTGCAGCGCGAGGCGATCCGTCTCGATCCCAACTGGAACGAAGGCAACTACGACGACGAACGCTATCCGGAAGTCGGCATCAGCCTGGCGCGCAAGCTCGGCGTGATCACCTACCGATCGGCGATCGAATGGAGCGGGCGCTTCGGTCGCATCCGGCTGGAACCGGACAAGCGTGAGGAAGAACCCTTCGGTGCGGAGTTCCAGGTGGAGTCGTACCTCAACGCACACGCGCGACGGTTCGTGCACGCCTTCGATCCCAATTGCTACCTCTACCTTTCGCGTGCCTCCGACTGGTTCGACATCGCCGAATACGCAGGACCCGATGCCGGCGACGAACCCGGCGCGGCGGTGCGTGCCGCGCTGTCGCGGATCAAGCTGCAGCGCGCGCTGGTGATCGGCGTGGAAACCGACATCCTGTTCCCGCTGGAGCAGCAGGAAGAAATCGCCGAGGGCCTGCGCGCCGGCGGCGCGGAAGTGGATTTCGTCGGGCTGGATTCACCGCAGGGACACGACGCCTTCCTGGTGGACACCCAGCGCTTCGGCTCGGCGATCGGTGCGTTCATGGCCACCCTGTAGCCCGGATGGAGCGAAGCGGAATCCGGGAACGGCTTCCCGGATTGCGCCGCTGCGCGCCTCCATCGGGTCTGCTCCGCGCTGCTACACTCTTCAGGCCCGTACGTCACCTCCATGCCCATGCTCGCCGTTGATTTCCCCGGCTGCCGCAAACTGATCGAATCGCTGGATGCAGCGGTGGCGAAGCCCGACACCGAGCAGGTCGCGCGGGCGCTCCGCGACGCGCTGTGCCGCATGATCCGCTGCCCGGACGTCGAACTCCCCGCCTGCGTGTTCGAGCCGTGCGCGGACCACTACGCGCGCCGCGAGTTGTACCGCAGCGACGAACACGGCTACTGCGTGGTGGCGATGACCTGGAGCCCGGGCCAGGGCACGCCGATCCACGACCACGCCGGCCTGTGGTGCGTGGAAGGCGTGTGGCACGGCGAACTCGAGGTGGTGCAGTACGAACTGCTGGAACACGACGAGCGGCGCTACCGCTTCCGCCCCGCCGGCGCGATCCAGGCCGGCCCCGGTTCCGCCGGCAGCCTGATCCCGCCGCACGAGTACCACACCATCCGCAACCCGAGTGCCGACGCGATCACCGTCAGCCTGCACATCTACCAGGACCGCATGACCTGCTGTTCGGTGTTCGAACCCGCGGGCGAAGAGTGGTACACCCGTGGCGAGCGCACCCTGCCGCAGGACAATACGGCTGGTGGTGCGCGTCCCGGCGCGTGAAAGCGGGCGTCCCTGTCGCCCTGTTCATACGGGCCCTGCGTGAAAGCAGACATCCCTGTCTGCACTTTCCACAACAGGCGACTCCCTTGGAATCCTGGCCGCGCTCCCGCATACTTCGCGGCTCGCTGCCGAAGTGGCGGAATTGGTAGACGCAGTGGACTCAAAATCCACCGCCCTCAAAAGCGTGTGGGTTCGAGTCCCACCTTCGGCACCATCGTTCGCCCGGCCCGCGCCGGGCGAAATCGTTTCGGGCGATCCGATCCGCTGCGTCACTGCCCGCCGGTCGTCGGCGGCCGTTGCGCGCACTGCACGAATTCGGCGCGGCTCAATTTGCCGTCGCCGTTGGTGTCGCATCCGGGAAAGCGCTGGCCGCTGTCGCCGTTCTGCGTGAACTCGTCGCGCGACACATAGCCGTCGCGGTTCGAGTCGAGCTGCGTGAACATGCGCTCGGCATCGTCCACGCTCATCCCGAATGCCAGGCCGTTTCCGGAATTGTCCATCCCGCTTCCGGGCTTGCTGTTTGAGGGCGTTGCGGGCTTGACCGTGGCCTGACCGGTCGGCGTGTCCTGTTGCTGGGTTTGTGCCGAAGCGCACGCGGCGAACGCCGCGAGGGCGATGCCGAGAAAAAACGTCGTCGTATGGCGCATGACTGCTCCTTGTCGGGTGTACCCCCATGACATGGCAGGCTTCATGCCAAACGGACGGGCGCAAAGCCGCGGATTTGCGCGCCGCCGCGCCCCACGTGCGCGAAAAAATTTCGCGATTCGGCCACGGATTACGTTCGTGCCTGCCCGGAGCTGCGCGAAATCCTAGAGCTCGCGAACTACGCGGAACCCGACCCTGCCGCTGCGCGCGGTCGCGGGCGCGGCCTGGCGGAACGCGGAGCGATCCTGGTCCGGCGCGCTGCCCCAGGAACCTCCGCGCACCACGCGCTCGTCGCAGCCGGGGTTCACCCATGCGCTGCCATCGCGCGGAGCGCGCGTGTAGTTGTCGTGCCAGCAGTCGGCAACCCATTCGGACACGTTGCCGTCAATGTCGTACAACCCGAACGGATTGGCCGCGAAGCTCATCACCGGCGCCGGCCCCCAGTAGCCGTCGTCGTAATCGCGAAAGGCATTCGACCAGCTCCGGTGCGAGGGCGAGCGGTCGCCGCTGCCGGTCAGGTTCTCCAGCGGAGTCTTCGGCGTGCCGTCGCCCCACCAATACGGGGTGGTGGTGCCGCCGCGCAGCGCGTACTCGAACTCGGCTTCGCTGGCCAGGCGGTAGTGCTTGCCGGTGTGCTGCGAAAGCCATTGCACGTAGGCCTGCGCGTCGTTCCAGGAGACGTTGACCACCGGGTCGTCGTCGTGCGCGCGCTTGCCGGCGTAATCGTCCTGCCAATCGGCGTTGGCGACCATCTGCATGCGTCCGCTGCTTTCGTCGTAGACCGACGCGCCGCCCAGCTTGTCCGAATCCGGCACGTAGCCGGACGCGCGCACGAACTCGCGAAACTGGGCGACGGTGACCTCCGTGCGGCCGATCGCGAATCCGTTCGCGATGTCCACTTCGTGCTGCGGCTGCTCGGCGCTGGCGTGCCCGCGCTCGTTGGCCGGAGAACCCATCTGGAATTTGCCGAGCGGCACCACCACCATCGCCGGCGCGCTGCCGACCAGATCGAGATAGCGATCCGAAATCACCTGGCCCGGATGGTAGCTCGCGTAGGTACGCGCATACTCGAGACGCTGCAGCAATGCCTCCACGTCGGCGCTGTCGCTCAGTTTGCGCGCCTGCCCGGCGAGCGTCTGCGCCAGCGCGAGATTGCCCGCGTCCAGCGCCGAACGCGCCTGCGCAAGCAGGCTCAGCGAGCGCTGGCCGCGCATCGCATAGATGCGTGCGCGCGTGTCGGCCAGCGCGGCCGACGACGGCAGGATCGCCTCGGCATCTTCCAGCGCCGCGTCCGCCTTGGCGTCATCGTTCTGCGCGGCGGCGGTGAGCGCGCGATCCAGCGCCGCGCGCTGCACCTGTTCCAGCCCTTGCCGCGCCACCGCGTTTTCCGGATCGAGCGCCAGCACCTTGCGGTAGACCGCGAGCGCGTTGTCCTCGCCCGGCCCTTCCATGTGGCCCGCCTGCATCAACGCGGCGGCCTGCTCGACCAGCGGCCGCACCTTGTCGGCGGCGTCAATGCGCAGCGCAAGATTGCGCGAATCGTCGGCCGTGCCCGGTAGCCGCTTCAGCGCGGCGAGGTCGTTGCGCGCGGCATCCGGATCGTTTGCCGCCAGCGCCTGCAGCGCATCGGCGAACAAGCGTGCATGCAGGTTGGAGACCGCTGCTCGAACCTGCGCATCCCTGGGATCGGTCGCGGCGGCCTGCAATACCAGCGTGACTGCGCTGTCGGCACCGGCGCCGTTGAGGTTGCCTTGCGCCGCGGCGCGATCCGCCTCCGCCAGCAACGCACCGATCGCCGCGTTGCCGCCGTGCTGGGCCAACGCGCTGCCGCGCGCACGGGCGGCGATGACCGCCGAGGGCGCCAGCGAGATCGGCGGCCCGGCCTGCAGTTCCGATTCGGCGGGAATCAAGGCGCGCCGCGCCGGCCCCTGCGACGCAAAGCTCTGCTGCGTGGCCGCAGGCGCGCGCGTGGCGCTCTCGGGCACGTTCAGCGCCTGCGGGAAAAACCGGTACACCAGTGCGAACAGCAACAGGGCTACGCCGATCGTGCCGCCGATCGCATGTTGTCGGGTGAAGGTTTGCGGGGCGGCCATTGCGTCCGGAAATTTACTGGTATCGTGAGCGGTCCACCATAGCAAAGCCGCGCGGAACGGCAACACCGGCCGGCGGCCAATCAGGAGTTTATGGAAGCATCCCCCCCCTTAGCCGGAGCTCGTGCATGAGCGCCGCCTGGATCGCGGACGCGCGTGCATTCTCGAGCTACCTCGACCCGCTCGCCCCGGGAGGCGTGATCGGCCTCGACACCGAGTTCATGCGTCGCGACACCTTCTACGCGAAACTGGCGCTGGTCCAGGTCGCCGCCGAAGGCCGCTGCGCACTGGTGGATCCGGTCGCCTTCGATTGCGCGGGCGGCTTGCGCCAGGCCGTCGCGGGCCGGCTGTGCGTGATGCACAGCGCCAGCGAGGACATGGACGCGCTGGCACCGCTGCTGGATGCCGAACCATTGCTGTTCGACACGCAGATCGCCGCGGCGATGTGCGGGCTGGGCTTCGGCCTCAGTTACCAGCGCCTGGTCGCGCTGCTGCTGGACACCGATATCCCGAAGGACGAAACGCGCTCGGACTGGCTGAAGCGTCCACTGAGCGCGGCGCAACTGGCTTATGCCGAACAGGACGTGGCGCACCTGCACGAGCTGCACGCAATGCTGGACGCACGCCTGCGCGAACGCGACCGGCTGGAATGGCACGCGCAGGATTGCGCGCGGCTGGCGCGGCGTTCCCGCCGCGACGCGGGCGATCCGCAGCCGCAGCGCGGCTTGCGCGGCGCGGCGGCATGGCCACGTCCGCAGCAGGCGCTGCTGCGGCGAATCGCGCTGTGGCGGGAAGCCACCGCGCGCAGGATGGACAAGCCGCGCCCATGGCTGCTGGACGATCCGGCCATGCTCTCATTGGCCCAGCAGCCGCCCGCTTCGCCGGACGAATTGTTCCAGCGCACCCGCGGCCTGCGCGCGTTGCGCTCGGCGCCCCGCGCGGAGCTTTTCGACGTGCTGCGCGCACCGCTGATGCCGGACGAGATCGAGGAAACCGCGCCGATCCCGCCCGCGCCATTCGGCGCCGCCAAGGCCGCGGTCACGGCAATGAAACTGGCGGCGGATGCGATCGCACTGGAACTGGACGTGCCCGCCGGCCTGCTCTGCCCGCGACGCGCACTGGAAGAATACGTGGTCACGCGCGACTGGCCGGAAGCCCTCGCCGGCTGGCGCCGCGAAGTGCTGGAGCCGGTGCTGGCAGCGAAGCTGCCGGGGTGAACGAAACGCTTGGCGCGCGCGCCTGCTCCCGCTACCATATGCGGTTCGCGCCGCCGGCAATCGCCGATCCGGCACGCGTCGTGGGGCGGTAGCTCAGCTGGGAGAGCGTCGCGTTCGCAATGCGAAGGTCGGGAGTTCGATCCTCCTCCGCTCCACCAAATCAAGCACGTACAAACGGCCCGATTGTCAGATCGGGCCGTTTTTGCATCTCATTTGGCCCCGTTTTGTCCCCATGTTTCGGACGGTTTCCCTGCGTTTCCTGTGATCTCTCCCGGACTGTCCCGGTTTTGTCCCCGGCGCTCCGAGCGGGGAACGGCCCAAGAGAGCAGCGGTCACCGGTACGGATCCATCGAAGAGCGAGGCAAGTGCTCGAGTGAAGGCGCTAAGTCTGTTCACGATCCCGTTTGGAGGCGTTAGGTCTGCAGCTATAGCGGCCGCAATTGCCACTCCACCCACGGCTCAAAGCTGCTCGAAGCCCGGCAGATCGTTCATAAGCACTAGTGGTGAGGCAACCCAGATCACTGCTCAATTACGGCTCGCTGCCTTGGAAGGCACACTGACTTCAAATCGTAGCCGTCGATAATGGACTGCCGCGCGTTCTCTCGGATTCCTTGCATACGGGTGGGGTCTTCACATACTCGTTGGACAGCATCGACGAGTTCCGCCGGCGAAAAAAAATCCACCAGCAACCCATTTTCTTCGTGAGTGATGACCTCTTCCACAGGCGGGGTGCGCGATCCAATCACCAGACACCCGGCAGCCATGGCCTCCATCATTGACCACGAAAGCACGAATGGATATGTCAGATAAACGTGCGCTGTCGAGACTTGCAGAACGCGCAGAAATGTCGAATAAGGCAGCTTGCCAACAAAATGCACCCTGCTTGAGTCAAATCGCCCCTGGATCTCTGCAAGATACTTCTGGCGATAGCTCCCCTCGGCAAGCCTCCGCCCATAAGAGACATCATCGCCACCCACGATAATTACGCGAGCGTTGGGTCGCACCTTGAGCAACTCAGGCAGCGATCGCATGAAAGTATGAAACCCGCGATACGGCTCGAGGTTGCGACTGACGAATGTAATCACTTCATCCTTGCGGGTTAGCCTCAAACGCTTATGTGGGAATTGAAGGAATGCTTCGGGATCAGGGCTATCGCTCGTGTATCCACCCCATCGTGGATCACCGAAATTTTGGATCGGTAAGCGGCTGGGAACCGCGTTTGCTGCCAAACGGTCGGGGCGATGCCGATGTCCGCCTGCTCAAGTGCCATCAGGTGATGCAGATTGCGTATACGCAAGCGGAGCACGTCTTCCGCATTATTTGGAAACTCCGGATCAAAGTTGAAATCCTGGCTGACCGTGTTGTAGTAGAACTCGCAAAAATGGATCAGCTTGGCCTGAGGAAAAACATCTTTCAGGAATAGTGTCTCGCCCCAACCAGGGTGCGCATACACCACGTCTGGATGGAATCCGGCTTTCTTGAGCTTCAGCAGCGCGACCATCACGCACTGGCCTCGCTGCACCGCCGATTCGGTAGTACGCAATGTGGACGGCGTCGTCCGGGTAGCACCCCGCGGGGTTGGATAGCCCACCAGCCGTACGCCCGGAATGGGCTGGCGGATGTTCTGCTTCAAGCGCCTCATTTCCCCGAGGCCAACCACCTCACAATCCGCTTGCTGCCCGTAATGGAGCAACAGATGACGGTACTGGCCTGGAAGGTTCTGATGGATCAGCAAAAGGCGCACGGCAGAGGTCGCATGCTTTGAATCCAGAGTGGCGATGATCAGCGCTCGTGCAGGCTCTGATCGGCGTGCTGGATGAGCGGGCTCAATAGGTAACTGATGATACGGCGGCGCCCAGTTTTGATTTCAGCCGTGACTGCCATACCCGGTGTCAGGTGGATTTGCCGGGTATCAATTTGCATCGTGTCTCGTGACAAAGCGATCTGCGCCGTGAAAATCAGCCCGAGCTTGTCGTCTTGCTTGGCATCGTTGGAAACTTGGACCACAGTGCCGTGAAGCAAGCCGTAGCGGGTGAAGGGAAATGTCTCGACCTTGATTTCCGCGCGCTGGCCTTGTCTCACAAAGCCTATGTCTTGGTTGTCAACAATGGCTTCCACGAGAAGCGTGCGCTGATCTGGCACGACCGTAAGCAGCGTCGCAGCCGGGGTCACCACTCCGCCGATCGTGTGGATAGCCAACTGCTGCACGATGCCATCCACAGGCGCCACCAAATGCATCAGATGTTGCTGCTGCCTCGCCTTGGTCAAGTCTTCATTGATGGTCGCTGCTTTCTGACCATCATCGTGGATCTTTTCCAACCAGGAGCGGCGCACGTCAGCCACATAAGCATCGCGTTTGCGTAAGGCGGAATCCAATGCAGCCCTGGTCTCGGCTCGTTTGGCGCGCTGGGCCGCTAAATCTTGCTGCATCTGGATGACCGCCTGCTCCTCGCCGTAGTAATCGTGTTTGCTCACGTAACCTTTGGCGATCAGCGCGGCATAGTCTTTCTCTTTGTGCTCCTCGATCGGCAGTGTGCTTTCCAGCTTCTGAATCTCGTCTTCGGTCTCATGCAGGCTCGCGGCACTCTGGGCAATGTCCGCCTGCAACTTGCCGAGATTGCTGATGTAATCGGCATACTCTCCGGCGAGAACCTGCTGTTCTGATGCCTGCTCCACGGGCGATCCCAGCCCGGGAGCCGCGGCGAGCGTGGGCGCCCGATGCTGATTGATCGCATCGAGCATCGCGTGTGCGCGAGCAATTTCGTCCCGTGTCGCGTAAAGGCTTGCTTCGGCACTGACTGCGTCCGCTGTCGCATCGGTTGCATCCAGATCAACCAGTGGATCGCCACGCTTGACGTGCTGCCCATCTTCCACATGAATCGCTTTGACAACTGCCGTATCCTGGGGCTGGATCACCTTGACGTTGCCGCTTGGGATGATTTTGCCCGGCGCAGTGGCCACGACATCCACCTTGCCAAGACAGGCCCAGGCGGTCGTAACGGCAAGCAGTGCGATGATGAGGCCCGCTGCGATCCGGGGCGCCGGATGAATGGGTGTATCACGCAACGCCAGAGCAGCCGGCAGAAATTCGCTTTCGTGTCGCATTCTCGGAACGGTATCCAACTCACGCCGCATGCCCCAGGCCGCGGCAAAAACCTGGACATAGCGATTCCAAAGATCGCGCAGAGCCCGGATGGTGCTCATGCCTGCTGCAGCCGATGGAGGCGGGCGTAGTGGCCGGCTTGTTGGGCGAGCAATTCGCCATGGCTACCCTGCTCGACGATGCGACCGTGATCCATTACCACGACGCGGCTGGCATCGCGCACCGCGGACAGGCGATGCGCGATGATTATGACGGTCCGCCCTTCGCAAATGGCACGCATGTTGGCCTGGATGATGCGTTCGGATTCGTAATCGAGCGCGCTGGTCGCTTCATCAAAAATCAGGATCCGCGGATTGGTCATCAACGCCCGTGCGATGGCGATGCGCTGCCGCTGTCCACCCGACAGAGTGGCGCCTTGCTCACCGACAATGGTGTCGTAGCCTTCCGGCAATTCGAGAATGAAATCGTGGGCGCCAGCCAGCTGTGCCGCACGGACGACCTCCTCCAGCGGCGCGCCGGGGTCGGCCAGGGCGATGTTCTCGCGCACGCTGCGGTTGAACAGCACATTTTCCTGCAACACCACCCCGATCTGGCGGCGCAGGGATGACACATCGACCATTGCCAGATCGAGGCCATCTATCAGTACTCGGCCACGTTCGGGCACATACAAACGTTGAACCAGCTTCGTCAGGGTGCTCTTGCCAGAGCCCGATCTGCCCACGACGCCAATCACTTCGCCCGGCTGGATATTCAAACTGATCGCCTGCAGGACTTCCGGCATGTCCGGCCGATACCGGAAGCTCACATTGTCCAGCTCAACGCGTCCTTCCAGCGATGGCACAGGGCTGCGATGCGTAACCGGCGCTTCCGTTGGCGCATTCAGAATATCTCCCAGGCGTTGCATGGAAACGCCCGTCTGCTGAAAATCCGTCCATAACTGGGCGATACGCATGATCGGCTGCGCGACCCGGCTGGCCAACATATTGAAGGCAACCAGTTGACCTAATGTCAGCTCCCCGCTTATGACCAGCCTCGCACCCAGCCAGATGGTAACGACAGTTACCAGCTTGCCGACCAGGCCTACGCCTTCGCGGGCCAAGGTCCCCATGGTGGTGGTGCGGAAGCCGGAGGCGACATAGCCGGCCATCTGATTGTCCCATTGGCGCGTGATCTGCGGCTCCACCGCCATTGCCTTCAACGTCTGGATGCCGCTGACTGCCTCGACGAGGAACGCCTGGTTTTCGGCGCCGCGATCGAATTTCTCTCGCAGCCGAGAGCGCAGTAGCGGCGTCAATACCACCGACAGCAGGACGTATATCGGTAGCGAGGCCACGACCACCAGCGTGAGCCATCCGCTGTAAAGCAGCATCACGCCCAGAAAGACGAACGAGAACAGAACATCCATCACCAAGGTGACGGCGTTGCCGGTCAGAAAGCTTCGGATCGTCTCCAGCTCGCGTACGCGTGCGACCGAGTCACCCACGCGACGGGCCTGAAAATACGCCAGCGGCAACGTGAGCAGGTGCCTGAAAAGACGCGCCCCCAATTCCACGTCAATGCGACTGGTGGTGTGCGAGAACACATAGGTCCGCAAGCCGCTAAGCAACGTCTCGAAAATCGAGCAAAACAGAATGCCTAGGGCAATAACGTCCAAAGTGTCCAGGCCGCGATGCACCAGCACCTTGTCCATCACGACCTGAAAGAACAGTGGAGTCGCCAATCCGATCAGCTGCAGGAAAAACGAAACGATCAGGATCTCGCCAAGCAGCCTGCGGTATTTCACTATGGCTGGAACGAACCAGCTGAAGTCGAAACGCGCCAGATCGCCGGCAACCGACGCTTGCGATGAAAACAGGATCAACCGACCAGGCCAGCGTTGCCCCCATTCGGCATGGGACAGCACTCGCGGTTTGCTTTCCAGGGGATCATGGATCAAGACGCTCTGCTCGTCAGCGCGCGCCAATATGCAAAAGCCTCCGTGCGCGTCCAAGGCAATCGCAGGCAGCGGCAGCTTCGGGAGGCGAGCCATGCTGGAATCAACGGCTTTGGCTTTCAACTTCAAGGACCGGGCCGCCAGCAAAATCTCCTGCTCGGAAAACGGCTTGCCGTTCTCCTGAAATGTATGTGCCAACTGTGCCGGGTCAGCCGCTATGCCGTGAAAACGCGCGAGCACCACAAGACATGTCAGCCCACCGTCAATTGTCCCCGGCATGGGGGGCATTTCCACTGTTGCCATGATCCCCTACTCCTGCGCGATGGCTTCTTCGAGGAAAGAAGCCACCTTTTGCTTCAGTGCGCGTGCACCGCAAGCGCAATGGCATACGCTTCCGAAGTGACGTCCGGCGGTATGCTTTCCGCTGCTGCCAACGGGCTGAACGAGGCCATAGCACTTACCAGCTGCGCGTGTGCCAGGTCGGCGCCACTGGCCGATGCGTAACCCCTTGAAGCTGGCAACGCATCCCCTGCAAAGCTAAGCTCCGCCAAAGTTCGATCCAGCGTACTGAGCGACCATATAGCGCCACCTTGCAGCTGAATTTGCGCAGGTGACTGCGCGCTGCTCTCCATGCCTGGCGCGCGCAAATCGGCTTGGGCGCGTAGAGCCTTCACCATGTCGTTAGCGACATGGGCGGCATGAACACCTCCACCACGCACGAGAGATCTTGCAAGCGAGCTTGACCATGCTGATGCTGTTGCGTCTTCCCGCGGCGCAACCGGTGCATCCATCGCTCCCGAAAGCCAATTGTCGGATCTTTGAACAGAGACATCATCCGGGTCGTCTGCGAGCGGATCAACCGGTGCTCCCGGCGCTTCGCGAGATCCACTCATAGGCTGCATCGTTGCGGGAAGCGAAGGTAGGCCGATGCCGTTGGTCGGAATTGAGGGCTCACCGGGTGAGTAGCTCTCAGCCCCTAGTGCGGCCGCACCGGAACTTCCAGACCAGGTAGGCAGGGCGAGCTTCTCCGAATCATTTACCTGCAGGGGCGCGGTAAAGGGATTGGCTGGCACGACGCCATTTGCAAATCCTCGACTCATGCCCCGGAAGCCACCCTGACGTGACCCATCCAGGCCGGAGAGCACCGGCTGCAGGATGTGCGGAGCCGGGTCGTCAAACCCTCTATTTGCCCAATGCAACCCGTTGGTAGATGTGTGCAGTTGGTCGTCAGCGAACTGCTGATTGATCTGCGCCATCGTTACGACGCTGCCATCTGCAAACGTGATCTCACTGACATCATTCGCTGCAGGCAGACCGCTGGCAAAATGATTGGAGATGATGATGGTGCTGCTGGAGCCGTCTACTGTCACCGTGATGACCAAATCGGACTTGTGCTGCTTATAGCTCAGGTCCGCTGGAGCGACGCCAGCAGTGAAATGAATGGTGTTCGCCCCCTGCTCATTGGGTGACACTTCGATCGTTGTCTTGCCGAAGCTCGTTCCAAACTCGTACGTCTGGGTGCCGGTCCCCCCTTGCATGATGTCTGGCCCGGTCCCCGCAACCAGCAAGTCCACTCCGCTGCCACCAATCAGGGTGTTCTTTCCGCTTCCTGCTTTCAAAACATCGTTTCCGGTCCCTGCCTGCAGCAAGTCATTTCCCGAACCGCCATTGAGCGTGTCATTACCGCTCCCTCCCAACAGGATGTCTTTCCCGATGCCGGCGTTAAGGACGTCGTTGCCACTTCCCGCTTGCAAGACATCCTGCCCCGAACCGGCATTCAAGGTATCGTCGCCGTCAATACCGGTCAGCGTATCCTTGTTGTTTGGAGCTGTGATCAAAACACCAGCGGGCACCACCTGCACAACGGTACCTTCCAATGTGGAAGAGGCTGCCAGTGCTTGATTGACCCGTGTCATGACGATCGTGCTGCCATCGTCGAAGCCGATCTGGCCGAAATTTGTTGCGGGCGCCCCACCGGAAAAATAGTTCAGCAAGGTGACTTGGCTGGGTAATCCGTCCGCGCCGATGGACCCTACAACGCTGATCACCAGATTGTCACCCGCGGCTTGGAAACTCAGATCGGCCGCGCTGATTCCTGCTCCGAACTGAATTGAGCTACTGGCGCCGGTCGCATCCGCCGTAATCGTGTCCTGACCGAAGCCGCTACCAAAGGCGTACGTTTCACGGCCGCTACCGCCGACCAACAGATCATTGCCTGTACCTGCCTCAAGCACATCGGTACCGCTGCCGCCCACCAAAGTATCGTTGCCGGTTCCACCTATCAGGGTGTCGTTACCGTTGTCACTGGTGATCTCAACATTGCCTGGGCCGGCCGTAATGACCGTGCCGGGAGGCACGTAATGCACGGGTGCCCCCGAGGACTGTTTGAGCAGCTGGTCAATGGCACCCATGGGCGCCACAGTGCCATTGCCGAAAACAATCTGGCTCAAGGCACCGGTTCCATTCCCGGCAAAATAATCAGGCACTCTGATAACGCTGGGCTGCCCATCGGGACCGACGGATCCATCCAGCAGGATCAGCAGATCGCTGAAATCAGACTTGAAAGTCACCTTGTCAGGGGAAATGTCGCCGATGAACTGGATAGTGTTGCCGCGCGCTGCCGGGATGGTGGTAATCGTGTCCTGGCCAAAACCGCTGACGAATTGATACATCTCATCGCCGGTCCCGCCGATCAGCAGCGAATTGCCGGTTCCCGCTTCGAGCAGATCCTGCCCGTAATTGCCCATCAACGTATCGTCGCCGGCTCCGCCGATCAGGGTATTCGCACTGCCATCCCCCTCCAGAAGCTCGTTTCCAGCACCTGCGGTCAGCGTGGTGCCGCCGCTGTAACGAACCGGCTGCCCGTTGGATTGAGCGAGGAGCTCGAATAACTGAGCCATGCTCGCGGTGCTGCCATCGGCAAATATGAACTGGCCGATGTTGGTGGAGGTCGTTTCGTTGCCATTGATATATCCGTGATAAACCGGCAACGTGATGGTGCTCGCCTGGCCGTCAGCGCCAATGGAATTTCCCACCGTGACGAGCAGACTCGAATAGTCCAACGAGAAACTGACATCAGCGGCCGTGATTCCGCCGCCGAACCGGATGGTGTTGTCGTCGGCTGGACCGGAAGGCGTGAGCGTGTCCTGTCCGAACCCGGGCGAGAACTGATACGTTTCCTGGCCGTTGCCTCCATTGATTTGCGTGTTGCCCGAACCAAGCTCGAGCAGATCCTGACCATCACCACCGATCAGCGTGTCGTTGCCTGCACCGCCAATCAATGTATCAATGCCGCCATCGCTGGACAGCGACACGTCTCCGGCACCTGCGGTCAGCACGGTGCCAGTATATTGCACTGGTGCCCCGCCGGACTGCTGCAGAAGTTGGTTGATTTGCGCCATTGAGATGCTGACGCCATCGCCGAACAGGATCCGGGTTGTGATGGTACTCGCCGTTCCGCCAAGGTAATTCGGCAAAGTAAGGGTGCTGGGTTGACCATCGGTGCCGGTCGAACCGGTCACCGTCATTACCAGATCGGTGCCGTTGCTTGCGAATGAAACCTCGCTTGCGTTGATACCGGCCTCGAACTGAATCGTATTTGCCGAAGCCGCGTCATTGAGGACAATCGTGTCCTGCCCGAATCCGGAGCCGAAACGGAAAGTCTGCGTACCCGTTCCGCCGGTGAGTGTGTCATTGGCCCCATCAGCCACGAGGGTATCGTCGCCACTTCCACCGGCAACCGACTCGCCGTTATCGGCACCGGCAGTTTCGAGTGTATTGAAAGCGGAGGTCGTGCCGGGCGTCCATGATGTTCCATCTGCAAACGTAATCGCCTGCAGCGCGTAGGACGTGGGTCCTTCCGG
>DASVDY010000184.1:0-3845 GCA_036380855.1 Rhodanobacteraceae bacterium | reverse complement strand
GTTCATACCAGGGCAGCAGTTCCTGAACCTGCGACAGCGCGGCCCAGGCGCTGGCGTAATTCGGGTCGCGCGCTGTCGCCTCCTGCAGCAGCAGCGCGGCATCCTTGAGCGCGGGACCGCGCCGCGCAATCCCGGCGATGGAGCTGAGGTAAAGTGCGTGCGCGTCCGGATCCACCGTGCCACGACGAACCAACGGCTGCCCGCCGCCGCCAACCAGTTGCACGCGCAACTTGTCCGCGATGGCCTTCGAGATTTCATCCTCGACGGTGAAGATGCTGTTCAGCTTGCGATCGTACTTTTCGCTCCACAGGTGATAGCCGGTGCGCGTGTCTATCAACTGCGCGGTGATCCGCACCTCGTCGCCGGATTTCTGCACGCTGCCTTCCAGCACCGTCGCCACGTCCAGCACCTCGCCGACCTTGCGCAGGTCCTCTTCCTTGCCCTTGAAGGCGAAGGCAGAGGTGCGCGCGGCCACCTTCAGCTTCGGCACCTGCGCCAGCGCATTCAATATTTCCTCGGTGATGCCGTCGCTGAAATACTCATTCTTCGGATCCCCGCTCATGTTCACGAACGGCAGCACCGCGATGGACTTGGCCGGCATGTTCGCCGGTCCGGTATCGGCGGATTGCACGCGCCCGCCAGCGTTCCGATCGAGCACGAACTGGTTGGTGATCAGCAACACCACCGCGAGCGCCAGCACCGCGATGATCCACTTGTCCAGCTTGCGTCCGGTGGAGTGCGCGATGGAATCGTCCGACGCGATCTCGCTCTCGCGCTTCAAACCCTGCGGCGTCAGTTCGTAGAACCACGCTAACGCAATCCAGAACGGGAAACCCACCGCGGCGGCGACCAGGAACCAGCGCGCGATCCACTCCGGTGCCTCGACCACCGGCGTCAATTGCGCAATACCCTGCGCCAGCGCCCACACCGCGCCCGCGTACAGCACCGCCGCGCGCAACACGTTGCGGCGCTTGAGTTCGGCGAAGAGCGAAATCCTCGTGATCACGGCGAACCCGCAACTTTCGGCCGATAGGGCAGACCCATTTTCTTCAGTACAGCCTGGAAGCGCGGATCGTTGCGGACCGGATCGAATGCCGGTGCCCAGACGACGCCTTCGTTGACGCCCCCGCCGCGCGCCGCGAATCGCTCCAGCGACGCGAGTGCGCTTTCTTCTGCCCCCAGCACCGCCAGCCATTCGCCGCTCGTGGCATGGTAGAGGCCCCTCCCCTCGGCGGCGTAAGCCTCGATGGCGCGCACTGCCGCCGCGCGTTGCGCGGAATCGGAAATGCCCTTCGCCATCACCTCTGCAACGCCCGCATCCGATCCGGCCAGGGCGACATCCCGCCTGGCATATGCTTCCGCTTCCGCATAGTGCCCCCGGTAAATCGCGACTTTCATGGCGGCCGAGTAGCTCAAAGGCGTATCCGGGTATGTCGCGAGTGCCGCTCTTGCTTCGCTCTCCGCTTCGGCGTAGCGGTGCATCGCGAGCAGGTTCTGGATGAGGCCGGGTGCGATCGCCGGCGACAGCGGGTCGAGCGCCTGCGCCTTCCGGAATTCGGACAGCGCTGCATCGAATTGCCCCGCCGAGGACATGAACTGTGCGTACTGATTGATCACCTCCGCGTCGCCGGGCGCGAGCTGCAGGGCACGCCGGAACGCCTTGTCGGCACTCGCCCACCGCCAACCCATGTGATCAATCATGCCGCGTGCCGCCCAAGCCGAGGCGTTATCCGGCTCCAGCGCAAGCGCGTGCTCGACGGCACCTTGCGCATCCGCCACCGCCGTCTTGACGTTTTCGTGTTCGTACCACGGCAGCAGCATGTCGGCTTGCGCCAGCTTCGCCCATGCCTGCGAATAGCGGGGCGAGATGTCCAGCGCCTGCCGGAAATCCCCGGCCGCATCGCGCAGATGCTTGCGACCAGCCAGCAGGGTCAGCCCGCGCAGATAAAGATCGTGCGCACGCGGATCGATTCGCGTCTGCGCCACGAGCGCCCGGTTGTCACCGCCGACCAGTTGCACCCTCAGCTTGTCTGCGATGGCTTTGGAGATTTCATCCTCGACGGCGAAGATGCTGGTCAGCTTGCGGTCGTACTTCTCGCTCCACAGGTGATAGCCGGTGCGCGTGTCTATCAACTGCGCGGTGATCCGTACCTCGTCGCCGGATTTCTGCACGCTGCCTTCCAGCACCGTCGCCACGTCCAGCACCTCGCCAACCTTGCGCAGGTCCTCTTCCTTGCCCTTGAAGGCGAAGGCAGAGGTGCGCGCGGCCACCTTCAGCTTCGGCACCTGCGCCAGCGCATTCAATATTTCCTCGGTGATGCCGTCGCTGAAATAGTCGTTCCTGGCATCCCCGCTCATGTTCACGAACGGCAGCACCGCGATGGACTTGGCGGGAACCGAAGCGGTCGGAACTGCCTTGGCGGAAGCGCCGGAGACCATGGTCCGGGGATTCCCCTGCGCACCATCCGCGCCGCGCGCGGCGACGATTCCGCTTGCAGCCGGCGCCACCCGTGCGTACCGCCAGAGCAGCCCGCCACCCACCGCGAGCACCAGCGCGATCAGCAACAACTCGACACTGCTGACGCGCTGCCGGCCTTTCTCTCCGTGGTACCAGGCCAGCACGAGCGCGATCGCGAAGCCGACGGCGATCGCCGCGAATGCGATCTGCATGACCCGGTGCGGCCAGTCGTAACTGTCGGCGGCGAGGCCGAGCGCCTGCAGCACCGCCCACGCGGCTGCCAGGTACGCCAGCGCCCATTGCACCAGTTTGCGCTGCTTCAGGCGGGTGAGGAATTCCGTCACGGCGCCGCTCCGCTCGAGGCGGCAGCCGGCCGCGCGCTGTCGTATTGCTTCAGCAGTGCCTGGAAACGGGGATCGTTGCGGATCGGATCCCACACCGGATCGAGATGCAGCCTCGCAGTCGTAAGCGGGTGGTAACCGGGCGTTTCGAGCAGATGCGCGATCAACGGAGTCGCTTCGTCGGCGTCGCCATTGATCGAGAGAATCCGCGCCAGGTCTTGCTGCCAGATCTGTCCTTCCCAGGCATCACGCGATTCGGGAATCAACGCCACGGCGCGCCGGCCCTCGTCCACCGCTTCCTTCGCCATTCCCAATCCCGCCAGCGCCTCGCCGAGTGCGGAATGCAAGGCCACCTCCACATGCACGTTGCCCGGCTTGCGTGCGAGCAGCGCGCGCGCCTCGCCCTGCACTTCGCGATACAGCGCCGACGCGGTCGCCGCGTGGCCCAGCCGCGCTTCGCACAACGCCCGTTGCAGGCGCCAGTCGAACGCCGCCGGGATGTATTCCCCGTAGCTGGTATAGATCGTGGCGTCCGGCGATGTGGCGATCGCGCGTGCGAACAGGCCGGATGCCGCCGCGTAATCCCGCTGGTACATCGCCTGGGTTGCGCGATTGGCCAGGCCCAGCGCCGAATCCGAATGCCACGCGCCCAACATGCGCCCGGCGGCGGACAGGTCCCGGTCGCGCCAGAACAGTTCGAGCTTAATCCGCCGCAACATCGGATTGCCTGGATCCAGCGCCAGGCCGGCATCCACGGCGGCATCGGCTGCATCGAAATGGCGCCAGCCCAACAGCACTTCCGCAACGCCCATCGCGATGTCCACATCATTGGGGTCCAGCTCCCGCGCATGCTGCAGATCCCTGACGGCCTCGTCGTAGTGGCCGAGCCGGCGTGCGACGAACCCGCTGCCGTACCACACGTCGGCGTCGTTCGGCAGTCCGCGCTGCGCGCCACGAAACGCGGCCAGCGCCGCGGCGAAGTCGTGGCGGCCGTAGTACTCGTACCAGCCGCGCGCCACCTGGACCTGCGGTGCCTGCGGCGCAAG
>DASVDY010000183.1:0-14880 GCA_036380855.1 Rhodanobacteraceae bacterium | reverse complement strand
TCCAGCAGCACGGAAGCAAGTTCCTCGCGCCCCGGCGCGATCAGCGCGTCGCCGTAATCCGAAGGCCCGGTGCCGGCCAGCAGCACGTCGCCGCGCCAGCTGAAGAACGGCAAAAGCCCCACCAGCACGCCGTGCTCGCGGATCGCGATCGCGCGCGTGCGATCCGGCGCGTAATGCCGTGCCCAGCACAGCAGCCAGGACGGCGACAGGAACGGCACCGGTTGCGACGCCGCGTGCCACAGCGCCCACCATTCGGCGCGCAGCGCGGCGAGTTCGGACAGCGAACCAAGCACCTCGACGGCGCGCGCGGGTGCGGGTGTGAGCGAGAGCGGGATGGGAGTGGACATGCGCTGTTCCCGAAAAAGTTGCCTTTCAAGTGCCACGGACGAAATCGTCCCGTGGCTGCCCGTCGCGCCAACCCCCGTTCCCGCGGGAAGAGGAAGCCGGGCGCAGGACGCCCGGCCGCTGGCGGCCGAGGCCGTGCGCATCGGCCGCGCGCGCGCGTTCGGGCGCTTGTGCGGCGAGGCGCTGGTAAAGATCCAGATAGGCGTCGCACATCCGCTGCAGCGGGAAGCGCCGCTGCGCGGCCTGGCGACAAGTCTGCGCGGCGATGCATTCGCATCGCGTGATGGCGCGCGCCATGCCTTGCACGTCGTCCACCACGAAACCGGTTGCGCCGTGCTCGACGATGTCCGGCAGCGCGCCGCTGCGGTAGGCGATCACCGGCGTTCCGGCGGCCAGCGCTTCCATCGCGACCAGCGATGATGTCTCCGGCGCGCGTGAGGGAACCAGCACGCAGCGCGCAGCCGCGAGCAGGCGCTGCTTGCGCACGCCGCGCAGCGCGCCGACGAAGCGCACGTTCGACCCCAGCTGCGGCGCGATCTCTTCGTCGAAGTAGCGCCGGTGCGCCTCCCAGGCGAACACTTCGCCGGCGATCAGCAGCGGCATGCCGGCCGCGCGCGCGGCGGCGATCGCGTCGTGGAAACCCTTCTCCGGGCAGATGCGCCCGAGCGCCAGCGCGAAGTCGTGCTTGCGCGCCACCCCGGCGAAGCGGTTGTTCGCCACGCCGTTCCCGATCGGTGCCAGCAGGCGCACGCCTTCCGGCGCGCCGCGCGCCTGGTGCCGAGACACCGGCTGCAGCCAGGTCAGCGGTCGTTGCGGATGCAGTACTGCATCCGCGTACCAGGCCAGCGGCAGGTGCAGGGTGATCAATGTCGGGACGCCCGGAGGCGGCAGGTAGGCCTCGCAATCCACGCCGTGGAGGTGGATCGCGTCAATGTCGCGTTCGTGCAGCACGCGCGCGATCGCGGCGCGCACTTCGGCGTGCATTCGCGCGCGCGCGCGGTCGTTGGAATCCTCGCCCGTGCCCGGCAACGCGACCAGCGTGCCGGCGACCTGCGAGCCCTCGGGCGCGATCACGATGGATTCGTGCCCGGCCGCGACCAGTGCCGCATCCAGCGCCGCCGCCACTTGTTCGGCGCCGCCGACCGGGTCGGCGCGCAGCGGCGCGAATGGAAACGGCACGCTCAGGATCCGCAGGCTCATATCGCCCCCGCCAGGTCGAACGCGCGCAGCGCGTCGGCCGCGCAGCGCCGCCAGCGCTCGCTGTTGATGCCCCAGCCGAGCGAGTCGTAGAACGCATGCCGCGGCGGCGCGGGCTGGCAGAAGTCGTAGGCCGGCGCGGCGCGATAGCGCTCGCGCTCGAGCGGAAACGCGGACAGGGTCTGGCGTTGCGTGCGGAAGCAGGCGATGGCGCGCGCCTTGTCGCGGCGTTCGCGCGCATCCAGCAGCGCGGTGCGCTCGGGGCGCTGCGCATCCGCCCAGAATTCGCCCGCCACCCATTCGCCGCGGCGCAGGTGATAGGAAGGAAACTCGATGATCGCCGGCGCCTCGAGGCGCGCACGCCGCAGCAACGCGCACGCCGCGTGCACCGCGAGTGCGCAGGTGTCGTGATCGGGGTGGCCATGTTCGTAGGCATGCGTGATCACCACGCGCGTGTCGGCCAGGTCGTCGCACAACCGCTGCACCACCGCGATCGCGCGTTCGGCGGTTTCCTGGTCCACGCAGTCGTAGCCGATGCGTTCGCCGGGTTCGGCATGCAGGGCGTGCAGCGCGCGATCCAGTTCATGCGCGCGCGCGGCGGCATAGCTTTCGCGGTCGTCGAAACCCTCCCGCTGCGCATCGCGCATGTCGCGCGGCGCGCCGTCGGTGAGGTGGATCAACTTGAAATCGCGCAGCCGCGACAGGCGCGCGCCGAGGCCCAGCGTCTCGTCGTCGGGATGCGCGACGACCACCGCGACGGGCGAGGTGATGGGCCTGCCGGACGCGAGTGCGGCTTCGATCATGCGTCGCACCTCGCCCCGGCCCCCTCCCCCGCCAGACGCGGCGGAGGAGAGGAAGCCAAGGCAGAGGCGCGCGATTCTTCGCGCACCGAAGCTGTCGAGTTGCCCTGTGCGAATTCAAAACGCAAAGTGGAGGCAACCTGCTCGATCGCCTCCGCCCACTCGCCCGCGCGTGCCTGCCGGAACAGCCGCATGGTCGGATACCACGGCGAATCGTCGCGCGCGCGCATCCAGCGCCAGTCGCATTCGGCCGGAAGCAGGGTCCAGGTCGGCAGGCCGAGCGCGCCCGCCAGGTGCGCGGCCAGCGTGTCCACCGAGATCACGAGGTCGAGCGTGCACATCCGCCGCGCGAGTTCGTACAGGTCGCGGCAGGCGAGGTCGCGCATCGCGAAAGGCGGCCTTCGCGCCGGATACTGCAGCGAGAACCATTGCACGTCGCGCATGCGCGCCAGCGGCCGCAACGCGGATTCGGGGATCGAACGCGCCTCATCCCAGTCGCCGGAACGCCAGCACAGGCCCACGCGCAGCGATCGGCGCGGATCGCGCCGCGCGCGCGGGAAGTCCTCGCCGACATAAGGCACGTGCGAGGGGATCCGATCAGGCGTCAGCCGCAGGATGTGCGGCAGCTCCATCAGTTCGACGTCGCAGTCGCGCGTGCTGTCCGGCGCACCCTCGTGCAGCGGTTCGATGCAATCCACGCCCTCCAGCGAGCGCAGCAGTCCGACCAGCGCCGGCTGCAGCCACAAGCTGAGGGATGCGCAACGCTCGCGCAGCAGCGGCAGCAGCCGCACGAACTGCAGCGTGTCGCCGAGCCCGTGGTAGCAATGCACCAGAACGCGCAGGCCGGAGAGGTCGCGGCCGTCCCACAACCATTGCCAGTGCCGCGGCAGGTGGTATGCGCGTTCGCCGTCGCGCACGCGCCGCGCGAGCACGCGATCGCTCACCTTCCATGCGGCTTCGAAATCGCCGCGCAGCATCGCGTCGGTCCATGCGTCCATGCAAAACGCAGCCACATTGGCTGCCCGTTCCCGATTGCGATCTGGATCATCGCAACCTGCGCGTGAAGACCACAGCCACAGAGGACTGCTTTTTCGTTTTCGCGGGCACGAGCGAAGCGGTTGTTGTGAAGTGCGGACAACGTAGCTCTTGGCCATGGAAGGCAGCTCTTGTCCGCTTTTTGATCCTCGCGATCAGGGACGATCGCACCGCTCTTTTTGAAAGCGTGGCCAGGATGGCTGCATTTTGATCTTGGCGATCCTGGAAGATCGCTATCAGAACGCCGCGCCGACCGTGTTGGGAAGGTGCAGGTGACGGGCGATGGACGCGCCGATGTCGGCAAAACTTTCCCGCTTGCCGAGCGAGCCGCGCGCGATGCCGGGGCCGAACGCCAGCACCGGCACGCACTCGCGGGTGTGGTCGCTGCCGGGCCAGGTCGGGTCGCAGCCGTGGTCGCCGGTGATGATGGCGAGGTCGCCTTCGCGCATCACGTCCAGCAGTTCCGGCATGCGCGAATCGAGCGCCTCCAGCGCGGCGGCGTAACCGGCGGTGTCGCGGCGATGGCCGTAGAGCGTATCGAAGTCCACCAGGTTGGCGAACAGCAGGCCGCCATCGCCGAGCCGCGGCACCACGTCCATGATGCGGTCGAACACGCGCTGGTTGTCCTCGCCGACCAGTTCGCGGCCGGTGGCGTCGTGGCAGAACAGGTCGCCGATCTTGCCGACCGACACCACTTCGCGGCCGGCATCGGCGGCGCGATGCAGCAGCGTGCCGCGCGGCGGCGGCACGCCGTAGTCGTGGCGGCGCGCGGTGCGGCGGAAACCCGTTTGCAGCGTGCCGGTGAAGGGGCGCGCGATCACCCGCCCGATGCGCAGCTCGTTCAGCAGCTCGCGCGCGATGCGGCAGACGCGGTAAAGACGCTCCAGGCCGAAGCGCTCCTCGTGCGCGGCCACCTGGAAGACGCTGTCGCCGGAGGTGTAGACGATCGGCTTGCCGGTGGCGATGTGTTCGGCGCCGAGCTCGTCAATGATCTGCGTCCCGGATGCGTGGCGCTGGCCGAGCACGCCCGGCAATTGCGCGCGCTCGCACAGCGCATTGATCAGCTCCGGCGGAAAGCATGGCTGCGTGCGCGGGAAGTAGCCCCAGTCGCGCTTCACCGGCACCCCGGCGATTTCCCAGTGGCCGGTCTGCGAATCCTTGCCGGCGGAAATTTCCGCGGCGCAACCGGCACGGCCGCGGCACCAGCGGCGCGCTTCCAGCCCCGGCGGCGCGCGTCCGGTCGCCGCGCGGCAGGCTTCGCCCAATCCCAGCGAAGCGAGGAATGGCAGGTTCAATCCGCCGTGGCGCACGCCCGCCTTGTCGGCATCGCGTCGCGCGCAGCGCGTGGCGATGTGGCCGATGGTGTCGGCGCCGAGGTCGCGATAGCGCGGCGCATCGGGCGCGCCGCCCACGCCGACCGAGTCGAGCACGATCAGGAACGCGCGGCTCATGCGAAGCTCCGCTCCTCGCCGGCGCGGGCGACGATGCTGGCCGGGGCGTAGCGCTCCACCATGCGCGCGCAGAAATCCGCGTACAGCGCCGGGTCGCGCGGCGCGCTGGTGTGGTGCGGCGCGATCCCGAGATGTTCGGGTGTGAAGCAGAAGGTCAGGGTGACTTCGAATTCGCGCAGCGCGTACATCTGCCGGTCGAACCACTCCATCGCGTTCGGCCGGAAGCTGTCGGCCCACGACAGCCCGGTACGCAGGTAACGCACGCCCAGCCGCTTCATCCATTCCACCGCATCATCCAGGCGGTGATCCTCGAAGTGGAACCACTGGCAGATGCCCAGTTCCGGCGTGTGCCGCGCGAACTTTTCCAGCGCGAGTTTCGGCGCGCCGTCCTCGCGCAGCAGGCCCATGTGGAAGTGGCGGTAATAGGACGAGCCTTCCGCCTCCTTGTGGCGAGTGGTCGCCTCCCACGCGCGCGGCAGGTCGTAGAGGCTGTACCAGTGCACGCGCGGTGCGCGCCCCAGAAGCAGGTGCGCGGTGCGTTCCAGTCCCCACGCCTGCACTTCCTCGGCGCCGAAACTCGACACGCCCACCTCGGAGACGATCACCGGTTTCTCGGTGAGCGCCTGGATTTCGGCGAGCTTGTCGGGCCACTCGTGGATCTGCCACAGGTTCCAGTCCAGCGGGAAGCCGTGCACGGCGAGCTGGTCCACCTCGTCCAGTACGCCGCGCTCCTGCATGTTGCAGATGAAGTCCGGGTCTATCGGCGAGATCCCGCCGAGGATGCACGGCAGCTTCGGGTTGACCGCGTGCACCGCGCGCGCGCCGAGCTTCGCCATCTGCGCAAACCGCGACCAGTCCGGGTCAATCGCCGGATCCCAGTGCGACTTGTTGTTCGGCTCGTTCCACAGCATTACCGCTTCGATCATCGGAGGTTCCCCCCGGCCAGGACTTTCCTCGTCGCATCGGATTTGGGGCGCGTGCCGGCGAACACCTGCGCGCCGGCATCGGGCGCGTCGCGCGCGGCCAGCAGGTTGATCGCGGCGTGGTAGCCGGCAAGCGTGCCCACGTCCATGTACGACTCGCCGGCTTTCACGCCGATCGCGAGCCCGCCCCGCTTCAGCCACGCATTGACCAGCGTGCCGATGTATTCGTCCTGCCGCTCGCGCTGCAGCCACAGGTCGTGCAGTTGCGCGAACACGCGCGCGGGCATCTTGAACGCGCCCCAGATCCAGCGCGTGCCCGGATCGGCCTGCTTGACGCGGATCTCCTGCACGCAGTCGCATTCGTCCAGCAGCACCGCGTCGAACAACTCGGGCTGCTCCACCGGGAACAGCAGGAACGAAAGCATGTCGTCGGGCAGGCGCGACAGCGCATCGTCGGGAAACCACACCGTGTCGGGCAGGCCGATCGCGACGCTCTCGTTCGCGCCGATCAGTGGTCGCGCGCGGAAGATCGCGTCGCACAGGCCGGAGGGTTTCGACTGCACCACGTAGGCGAGCGGCACGCCGCCGAACTCGCCGCCGAAATAATCCAGGATGTCGGATTTGCCCTCGCCGATCACGAAGCACAGCTTGTCCGCGCCGCCGCGCAGCATGCGCTCGACCAGGTATTCGGCGACCGCGCGCGGGCGCGGCGCATCGGGCAGGGAACGCGCGCCGACGGGCAGCAGTTCCTTGGAGAAGGCCAGCGGCTGGATCCGGCTGCCGCGGCCGGCGGCGGGAATGATGCCCCACATGTCAGAGTTGCCTCGCGAGATGTTTTTGGACACGGATTGACGCGGATAAAAGCGGATAGGGCAAAAGTGCAAACTTCATTATTGATTCCGTGTTCATCCGTGTTGATCCGTGTCGGAAGCTTCTGTGGATTTCATGTGCTGGCGGCCGCCGTGGTGCTTCGTTCCTGGCGGTACCGCGGAACGAAGTCCGGCATTGCCCGGCTTTGCGATGCCTGTTCCAGCATCTCGATGAGCTGCCGCGCGCGGTGCATCGAGGTGTGTTCGGCCAGCGTGCGTTCGCGCGCGCGTTGCCCGATCTGCCGCAGCGCGGCGTCGGGCAGGTCAATCGCGTCCAGCGCATCGCGGGTGTCGCGCGCCAGCAGGATCTCCTCGCCCGGCGTGTAGAAATCGGAGAGCCCGGCCCAGTCGTCGCTCAGCACCGCGGCCCCGCAGCCGGCAGCTTCGAACAGGCGCCCGGAAGGGCACCAGCCCATGCGCGCCATCGGCGCGCGCGTCACGTTCAGCACCAGCCGCGAGGAACTCAGGAACGCGGCGTGCTCGTCGGACGGCAGGTGCCGCACGAACCACACGTTCTCGCCCCACGGGAAATCCTGCGGATACTGCGCGCCGGCGATCACGAAGCGCCGCTGCGGCCGCGCCCGCGCGACCTTGACGAACAATTCTTCCAGCGCCGGCTGCCGGTCGGCGGCGTAGGTGCCGATCCATGACAGGTCGGCGCGATAGTGATCCTTCGGCGGCGCCGGCGAGTGCACCGCAGGATCCACGTGCCCGTACAGCGCGGCGGTGCGGCGCGCGCCCAGCACGCGCTCGAGTTCGCGCAGCGCCGGGCCGCCGGCGTAGCTCAGCACCAGCTCGTAATCGGCCAGGCCGCGCTCGTCCAGCCACGGCACCGACTCGCCGGAGGCGAGCGTGTTCAGCGTCACCGGCGAATCGAGGTCGTAGAAGACCGGCAAGGGACGCCCCGCTTCCAGCATCGCGTCGCGCGCGGACAGCGCGTCGGCGCAATACGAAGTGACGATCGCGGCGTCGGCATCGGCGAGCTCGCGTTCGGCGTGCGCGCGGATGGATGTCCATTCCGGATACAGGACCAGGCCGCCGTCGCGCGCGTTCCAGTCGCGCGCCTGCGCATACCACGGCGCGTCGTGTTCGAAGAACACTACGCGATGCCCGAGTTGCGTGAGCGCGGCATACAGGCCGCGCCAGAGCGTGGCGTGGCCGTTGCCCCACGAGGAGGAGATGCTCAGGCCGAAGACGACGATTTTCATGCGGCGGCGGCCTCGCGCGGCGCCGAGGCGGCGACCAGCGCGCCATCGTTCCAGGCCATGCGGGTGATCGATGCCGGCGGCACCGGGTACAGCGCCCAGTGGTCCAGCGGTGCGTGCAGCGCCTGCATCAGCAGCGCCCGGATCGCTTCCGCGTGCGTGACCAGCAGCACGCTCGCGTCCGGATGCGCCTGCGCGAGCCCGGCGAGGTAATCCGTGAGCGCGGCCTGCACCCCGGCGATGGTGACGCCGGATGGCGTGTGCGCGCTGCCGCGCTCGCGATTCCACGAGCGCCAGTCCGGATCGCCGTCGAGATCGGCGAAGCTGCGCCCGGACCACGCGCCGAAATCCAGCTCGTCCAGCTCCGGCGCGATGTGCAACTCGCGACGCATCGCCGCGGCGATGGTGTGCGCGGTCTGGCGGGTGCGCTTGCGCGGGCTGGATTCGATCCGCGCCGGTGTTTCGCCGCGCAGTTGCCGCGCCAGCGCGCGCGCCTGCGCCCGCCCCCGCGCATCCAGCGGCGGATCGAGGCTGCGTCCCAACAGGACGTAGTCAGTTAGCGCGCACGTGGCGTGGCGCACGAGCAGGAAGCGCGTGGTCATCCGTACGATTCCGTTGCGTGTCGCGCGGCGCGCGCGGTTGCTCGCCCTGGTCCTGCTCGTTGCGAGCCGGGGACCGGCGCATGAACTCCAGCGTCAGCTCGCGCGCGACGTGGTCGGGAAACTGCTGCGGGGGCGACTTCATGAAATAGCTCGAGGGACCGACGATCGCGCCGCCCAGGCCGCGGTCGAGCGCGAGCTTGGCGCAGCGCACCGCGTCAATCACCACGCCGGCGGAATTGGGCGAGTCCCACACTTCCAGCTTCAGCTCGATCGCGAGCGGCGAGCCGCCGAAGGCCGTGCCCTCCAGCCGGATGTAGGCCATCTTGCGGTCGGTCAGCCACTCGACGTGGTCGGACGGGCCGACGTGGATGGAGTCGGGCGCGACTTCGACCTGGCTCGTCACCGAGCGCGTCTTCGACAGCTTCTTCGAGACCAGCCGCTCGCGCTCGAGCATGTTCTTGAAATCGGAGTTGCCGCCGAAATTCAACTGGTAGGTGCGGTCCAGCCGCACGCCGCGATCGCGGAACAGGTTGGCGAGCACGCGGTGCACGATGGTGGCGCCGACCTGGCTCTTGATGTCGTCGCCCAGCAGCGGCAGGCGCGCGCGTTCGAAACGCTTGCGCCAGTCCGCATCCGAGGCGATGAACACCGGGATGCAGTTGACGAACGCGCAACCGGCTTCCAGGGCGCGCGTCGCGTACCACTCGGTCGCGCGTTGCGAACCGACCGGCAGGTACGAGACCAGGATCTCGGTGCCGGTGCGACGCAGGATTTCGGCGACATCGGCGACCGGCGCCTCCGACTCCATGATGTCCTCGCGCAGGTATTCGCCGATGCCGTCGAGCGTCGGGCCGCGCGCCACCGTGACGCCGGTGGGCGGGATCTCGGCGAAGATGCGCGTGTTGTTGGGTTCGCACAGCAGCGCTTCGGAAACGTCGCGACCGACCTTGCCGGCGTGGATGTCGAAGGCGGAAGCGATGGTGATGTCGCGCGGGCGGTAGCGTCCGACCGAATTGCTCATCAGGCCGGGAATGGGCGTTTCGTCGCGGGCGTCGCGGTAGTACTGCAGGCCCTGCACGAAGGATGAGGCGCAATTGCCGGCGCCGACGATGCCGACGCGCACGCTGCTCGAGTTCACCGTTCTCCTCCTTGAGAATGGCCCACCGGGGTGGAGCGCACGATCCCATGCAGGAACCGTGCAAACGTACTCAGGCCTGCAAACGATTGGCCTGCTTCAACTTGCGTTGCCCCGCGCGCGCGCAGTGCGGGTAATCGGGACCACGGTGGGGAAAGTTTTTCTGGAAAGCCGTAGCCGGAACGCTCCCCCATGCGCGGCCTGGATGCCGGCCGGGGGAGCGGCGGTTCATCGTTCCGCGCCATCGCCTTCCTCCGGCGCCTTGGCCGGCACGAAGGGCGAAACCGGGTCGCTGGCCGGGAAGGTTTCTTCCACGGCCTCATCGAGATTGGCGCTCTCGCTGGCCTTGCGCCGGCGGCGCTCGTCCGGCGTTTCGCCCTGCCTGCAATCGCCGTGGCCCGGGTCCTTGCGATCGGTCTGGGAATGGGTGCTCATTGAAGCCTCCGACGCGCGATTCACGAATGTGATGAACCGGTGGAAATCAGCGCGTGCGCGAGACGACGCGCACGCGCGCGTGCGTGACGGTCTTGCCGCTCGAGCCGCCCTTGTGCGTGCGGCCGGCGAGCGCGAGCGGCGGCAGGTTGATGCTGGAACCGCTTTGCCGCTCCGCGTAGCTGCGGTATTCCTGGATCAACGCCTGCTTGCGTTCCATGAGGCGCGAGCCGAGCGCTTCGAGGTCAATGTCGGTCTTTTTCACCTGCGGCATCAGTTCGTGTTCTTCCTCGTGCACGTGGTGCTTGACGTATTCCTTCAGCACCTTCATGCGCGCCTCGAACATCTCGTCGCCCGAGTCGCTGCCGCTGATGTCGTCTATCAACCGCTTCAGGCTCATGTGCTCGACCTTGGCTTCGGAAACCAGGTTGCGATCCTCCTGGTCCAGCGCGCGCTGTGCGGCCGGGTAGAAAATCTCCTCCTCGATCTCGCTGTGCACGATCAGGCTCAGGCAGATGTGCTGGGCGATCTCGGCCTTGCTGCGCGGATCATCCTCCGCGTCGAACTGCTTGAACATGGAATCCACCTCGCGATGGTCGTGCTTGAGCAGTTCGATCGCGTTGCTTTCCTTGCCGGCCATGTTGCTTCCTCCGTGGTGTGTGTCCGCTGCGCTGCAATGGGTATGCCACGGCGTGCGGGCCGTCGGTGCGCGTGAAAGCTTGCGTGGCGGCGCGGTTCGACGCAGCGCGCCGATTCGTTGCGGGTATTCCATTCCCACGTGTGAAAGAAGCGCCCGGTCCACACGCGCAACTCTGCCCGCAAAAGGCGGCGGGAAGCCATCCGCGGCGATGCGCCCCGTGGCACAGCCGTTGCTCGCGTCATCGGCGCGACGCGTGCGGAGCGGGGGCGCGCGCCGCGACTCTCTCCACGACAAATCGAGGCAGACATGAACAAGAAGATCATCAGCATCATCGCGGCAGGCGGACTGTCGCTGGTGGCCGGCGCCGCATTCGCGCAAAGCTCGTCCGCGCAGCAATCCCCGCCGCCGACCCCGCCGCCGGCCAGCACCAGCGGCATGAGCGGTGGCATGAACAGCGGCATGAGCAGCAGCACCACCCCGCCGCCGTTCAGTACGCTGGACACGCAGGGCAACGGCTATCTCACCCAGCAGGATGCCTCGCAGAATTCCTGGCTGGGCATGCACTGGTCGCAGTGCGACGCCGATCATGACGGCAAGGTCACGCGTTCCGAATACGACGCGTGCAGCCAGCAGCAATAACGCCGTGCCCGTCCCCCGGGGGTAACCGGGGCAGGGCGGGTCCTGGCCCGCCTGGAAGATACGGCGGCCCTGGCCGCCGTATTTTCCTGTCGTCCCACCCGGATCCGGCGGGTCGAAACCCCCTACTTCATCGTCATGATGGTCCAGCCTTCGGGCTTGTTCGCCACGTGCAGGGCGATGTCGTTGCCGTGGCGATGGAATTCCAGGTCGCACACGCCGCCGCCGACGCGCCAGTTGCTGATCCTCAGGCCCTGCACTTCGCACGGCAGTTTGGCCGAGCGGAACAGCAGCGTGCGCCGCCGCGCATCAATGTCCATGCCGAGCAGCGCGGACAGCAGCATGTAGATGCTGCCCACCGCCCATGCCTGCGGCGAACACGCGACCGGATAGGGCACCGGGCCGAGATTGCTGATCTTGCCGAACCCGCAGTACAACTCGGGCAGGCGGTGCAGGGGCAGCAACGTGGCGGCGTCGCAGAACGCGTCGAATACGCGCACCGCCTGCTTCATGCAGCCGTAGCGGGCGAGGCCGCGCGCGATCAGGGCGTTGTCGTGCGGCCACACCGAACCGTTGTGGTAGGAGAGCGGGTTGTAGCGCACCTCGCCTTCGGCCAGCGTGCGGATACCCCAGCCGCTGAACAGGCGCGGATCGAGCAGGGTGCGCGCCAGCCGCTGCGCGCGTTCGGGCGGCACGATGCCGGTCCACAGGCACTGCCCGGCGTTGGAGGCCAGCACTTCGCAAGGCTGGCCCTGCCCGTCCAGTGCCAGCGCGTAGCCGTCGAGCGCATCCAGCCAGAACACGCGGTTGAAGCGCTTGCAGAGGTCGTCGGCCTTGTCGCGATAACGCGCCGCGCGTGCCTCGTCCCCCAGCGCGCGAAAGACGAAGTCGGCGCAGTTCCATGCCGCGAACACGTAGGCCTGCACTTCGCACAGCGCGATCGGCGAGCGCGCGAGCGTACCGTCCTTGTGCGAGATGGCGTCCACCGAATCCTTCCAGCCCTGGTTCGCCAGGCCGTTGCCGGCCTGCTGGGCGTAATCAATGAAGCCGTCGTGGTTGGAGTCGCCGTAGTCGTCCAGCCACGCGAGCCCCGCCTCCAGCGCCGGCAGCAGTTCGCGGATCAGGTCAAGGTCGCCGGTGCGGTGCAGGTACTCGCCGGCCAGCACGATGAACAGCGGCGTCGAGTCCACCGATCCGTAGTAGCGTCCGAACGGCACTTCGCCCAGCCGCGCCATTTCGCACACGCGCGTCTCGTGCACGATCTTGCCCGGTTCGGCGTCGTGCGCGGGGTCCGTTTGCGTCGCCTGCGTGGCGGCGAGGAAGCGCAATACGCCGCGCGCGAGTTCCGGCACGGCCCACAGGAGTTGCAGCGCAGCGATCAGGCCGTCGCGGCCGAACGCGGTGTTGTACCAGGGTACCCCCGCGTGCGGATACGGCCCGCATGGCGTCTCCGCGATCAGCGACGACAGGTCCGCGGCGCTGCGCCGCAGCCACAGTTGCAGCGGGCGGCAGGTGGTTTCGATTTTCGGCAGCAACCCCAGCCAGTGGGCGATGTGGTCGGGCTTGCGCTTGCGCATCGCCGGCGCGGGCTGGAAGCCGTGCTCGACGAAACGCAGCAGCGCGGTCACCTCGGCGCGTTCGCCCGGTTGCAGGGTCCAGTGGAATCGCGCCGATTGCCTGTCCAGGCGCTGTGGCTGGTCCGACCACTTCAAAACGGTGGTGCGCCGCACCCGATCCAGCCCGTCGTATTCGAAACGCAGTTCCTCGCCGCCGACCTCGCGCCTGCAGCGCGGACCTTCGCGGCGACGGCGCATGCCGCGCACCTCGAAGATGTCGCGGAAATCCGCGGCCACGCCGACCGCCAGCTCGATGGCATGCGGACGCACGTCGTAATTGCCGATCTCGTAGACGATCTCGCAGCAGCCCGCGTGGATCGCTGCGCGCTTGCGCAGGTGCAACGCGTCCTTGGGCAGGTCGCCGGACTCCTCGTTGGTGAGGTCCACCACCAGCGTGAGGTTGTCGTCGGCAACGGTCGAGGTGAGCAGCACCGGGCGTACGCCGTTGACGTGCGCCTGCAGTCGCGACAGGTAACGCGTGTCGCGATGGTAGATGCCCATCGAGCCGCCCTCGGCACCATCGGCGTCGCCCCAGCGGTCGAGCACCGCGAAGGTGTCCGCGTGGTTGAGCGTGTAGGTGGCCGCATCCGCATCGGCATGCGCGGAATGCGAGGCGATGTGGTACGGATCGGGCGACTGTTGCGACTGCGCTGCGTTCACGATGCACCCGCCTGCAATCCGTTGCCGAGCCGCGGCGCGCATTGCGGCACGCCGCCGGCGAGGATCGCGCGATAGGCCTCGACATAATCGGCGGCCATGCGCTCGGCGGTGAAGCGCTCCTCGAACGCGCGCCGGCATTCGCCGCGCCGGATTTCATGCAGGCGCCGCACCGCGTCCACCGCCGCGTCGATCGAATCCACCAGGAAACCGCTGCGGCCGTGCTCGATGATCTCCGGCACCGAGCCTTGCGCGTACGCGATCACCGGCGTGCCGCAGGCCAGAGCCTCGATCATCACCAGCCCGAACGGTTCGGGCCAATCTATCGGGAACAGCAATGCGGCCGCGTGCGCCAGCAGTTGCTGCTTCTGCCATTCGTCGGCCTCGCCCAGGAACTCCACGCCCGACTGGTCCAGCAGCGGGCGCACCGATTGCGCGACGTAGGCGGCATCGGCTTCGTCGATCTTCGCGGCGATCTTCAGCGGCAGTCCCGCGCGGCGCGCGATCTCGATGGCGCGGTCCACGCGCTTCTCCGGCGAGAGCCGGCCGATGAAAGCGAGGTAGCCGCCGTCGCCGGCACCCGCGTGCAGCAGGTCGCGCGGCAGGCCGTGGTGGATGGTGCGCAGCCACGCCGCCCAGGGCCAGGGCGCGCGCTGCGCTTCGGAGATCGAGACCAGCGCCGCATGCGGATAGCGCTCGTAGAACTGCGGCGGATCGAAATCCAGCCGGCCGTGCAGCGTGGTGAGGTGCGGCGGCAGCTCGGCTTCCAGGGCGAAATGCAGGTAGCCGGTGTGGAAGTGGATCACGTCGAAGCTGTCCGCGTGGTCCAGCACGGCCTGGAATTGCAGCACCGTCCACAGTTGCGGGTCGCACACGGCGTGCTGGCCGCGCAGCGCCTGCGGGCAGCACGCGTGCAGGTCCACCCGCGCGCGGGAGTCGGCCGATGCGAACAAGGTAACCGCGTGCCCCGCCGCGACCAGTGCTTCGGAAAGATAGGCGACCACGCGCTCGGTGCCGCCGTACTGCCGCGGCGGCACCGATTCCGCCAGCGGCGCGACCTGTGCGATGCGCAGGCGATCGCGTGCGGGCATGCACATGCGCATCGGCGGGTGCGTCGTCGGCCAGGCCACGGTCGCTTCGCGGGACTGCGGCATCGTGCTCATGCCGGCCCTGGCCCGCGGCAAAACTTTTCTGCGGGCGCGCAAAAAATTCGGACGACCCTCGCCGGCGGACGGAAGTGAAATTCGTGTTCGGCCGTCGAAGCGGCGCGCGGCCGCAATGGCGCGGGACCGGACGCTCCGCCTGCATCGCCGCGAAATACTTTGCTCATGCGCGAC
>DASVDY010000182.1:0-7154 GCA_036380855.1 Rhodanobacteraceae bacterium | reverse complement strand
CCGCTGAAGGCATCGGCTAAACGCGCAGCACTCGACCCATCACGGCCCACCAGCCCTGAGCTTTTTCGCTTCCGAGCCGTCCATGGCGCGCTCGTCCGCTCGCCATCCATGGCTCGCCCTCGTGCTGCGCAGCCGATGCCGCTGAAGGCATCGGCTAAACGCGCAGCACTCGACCCATCACGGCCCGCCAACCCCGCGTTGATGCGCAGCGAGGGCACCTCCTCGCGCTGCGTTCTTTGCGGACTGCAATGCTTTTGCTGGGCGCCAGGCTCAGCCTTGCAGCGCGTCCGCGATCATGCCGGGCAGCGCTTCGATCTCGAACGGCTTCTGCAGCACGCGGTAGACCAGGCGCTCCAGTTCGGGCGGCAGTGGGGTGGGCGCGTAGCCGGTCATCAGGATCACTTTCAATTGCGGGCGGAGCGCCTTGGCGGCTTCGGCCAGCTCGTAGCCGTTCATGCCGGGCAGCTTGATGTCGCTCAGCATCACGTCAATGCGGATGTCCGAGCGCAACGCTTCCAGGCCGGCGGTGCCGTCACCGGCCTCCACGACGCGGTACCCCGCATCCAGCAGGTTTTCCGCGGCGAGTTCGCGCAGGACTGCTTCATCCTCCACCAGCAGGACGTGCGACGCGGACGTTTGTGCGGGAGCCATTGGAGCCATTTACGCGACCTCCGGGGCGGCGTCGTTCGCCGCGCGCGGCATGAAAATGTTGATGGTGGTGCCCTTGCCGACTTCGCTTTCGATGTTGGCATGGCCGTTGGATTGCAAAACGTAGCCCAGAATGGTGCTCAAGCCCAGCCCCGTACCCTTGCCGACCGGCTTGGTGGTGAAGAACGGGTCGAACGCCTTGCTGCGCACGTCTTCGCTCATGCCCATGCCGGTGTCGTCCATGCACAGGTGGACGTAGTCGCCGGCCGGCAGGTTGTTCACCGGATGGGCCGCATCCACGCGCACATCCTGCGTGCGCACGGTGATCCTGCCGCCGTCGGGCATCGCGTCGCGCGCATTGATCGCGAGGTTGAGGATCGCATTCTCCATCTGGTTGCCGTCGCACAGCACGCGCCAGTGGGAGTCGAGCTTGTATTCGATCGCCACGTTCGACCCGACCGAATGGTCAAGCAGCGGCCGCATGCTGCGGACCAGCTCGTCGAGGCTGAGCGCCTTGGGTGTCAGCGGCTGGCGCCGCGCGAAACTGAGCAGGCGCTGCGTCAGGCTGGCCGCCTTCTCGATGCCGTCGTGGGCGGTGTCGAGGTAATGCCTGATCTGCCGATGGCGGGCGTCGCGCTGGTCGAGCAGGCCGAGTTGTTCCTGCAGCATCGGGAGGATCTCCGCGGCGCTCTGTCCGGGGCCCAGCGCGACGCGTTCGCGCATGGCTGCCCGGAAGCGTTCCAGCTCCGCATCGTCCTGGGAGAGTTTCTTCTGGAACAGCGTCAGGCTGCTCTTGATGATCATCAGCAGGTTGTTGAAGTCGTGCGCGATGCCGCCCGAGAGCTGACCGACTGCTTCCATCTTCTGGCTCTGCCGAAGTGCTTCTTCTGCGCGCGAACGCTGCTCCATTTCCGCGGTGATGCGTTCGTTGGCTTGCGCGAGCTCGTCCGCGCGCCGGTGCAGCGCGGCGTTGGCGCGCGCCAGCGCGCGCTGGCCCGCCGCGAGCGCCAGCAGCATCAGCGCCCCCATGATCGTCAGCAGGCCGACGCCGCTGAAGCGCGCCAGCCGCACGGTGATCGGCGTCGCTTCGGCGCGCAGGTAGACATGGCCTACCACGGTCGTACCCTGGCTCGCCGGCACGGCCACCAGCAAACGGTCCCCGCGCGGCAGGCGCCCGCCCTGCGCCAGCAGGTCGGGAATCGGCTCGCTGCCCGGGCGGCGGAAGCCCGCGATCAGTTGGTGGGATTCGTTGTAGACCGACACCGCGTTCAGGCGCGGGTCCAGCAGCAGCGCGTTCACGTACTCCTGCGCGGTGGGGTGGTCATTGAAGGCGATCGCCGCCGTCACGCTGGCGGCCAGTATGTTCGCCTGCACGGTGAGCTGGCGGCGATGTTCGGCGCGTGCGGCATCGAACTGGTAAACCGTGGTCAAGGCGCCGACCAGCAGCAGCAACGCGACAGCGCCGGAGGCCGTGGCGGGCTTGAGCGCGAATCGCCTCGAGCGCGGCAGGGTTCTCATGCGCTCAGTGCTCGTCCCGGACCGCGAGTGCCAGGTTCAGCAGCTTCGAATTGATCGTGAGGTGGTTGCGCGCAGCCGCGCTGGTGTTGATGTCGAAGCGCACCCGCCCGTTGTCAATCACGAACTGCACGATGCTGCCGGAATCCGGATCAATGGTGGAATCGGTGACCGTGAGCACCGGCTCGCCGTTCACCGAGGCCAGGGCGGCGCCAAGGCTCTGCGCACGCAACCGGCTGATGAACACGATCTGGCAGCCCGCGCCGGGTCCGATGGTTTCCATGCGGCGCACCTCGAAGGGATGCGTGCCCAGCCGCTGCCCGGCCACGGCCTTGCCCAGGAACTCCTTGAATGGATCGTCGCCGACCACGCAGATCCGGAACGGCGCATCGGCTGCCTCGAACGTGTCCGGCGGCCAGTTGACGAACGGTGCGAGCTTGTAGAGGTAGGTGGCCTTGACCGCGTACTCGAGCGAGACCTTCGGCGGGTTGGGCTGGGCGCCGCTTGTCCCGGCCATGCAGGCCAGGGCCAGCACGACGACCCATTTCGCCAGGCGCCGCCGCTTCACCGCAAACGAAACGGACGAAGCCCCGGCGCGGCCGAGGCCGGGGCGGGTACCGGGTTCGCGTCGCTGGCGCAGGGGTGGCATCGCTCGGGCGTCGTCGCTGGCTGTCCTTCAGAACTTCACGCGCGTATCGAGAAGTACGCTGCGGCCAATCCGGTCGCTGCCGGGGAACACGTATTCCTGGTGCCACGCGTGCAACAGGTTGAAGCCCGACAGCGAGATCCGCAGCCTGTCGTTCACCTGCCAGCCCAGTCGCGCGTCGAGCTCGGTGTAGGAGGGAACGCGTGGCTCGGGCAACGCGCCGACTTCGCGCAGCTCGGCATCCAGAGTCCAGCTTTCGCCGAGATTCATGGCGGAGCGGAGAAAGGCATGGTGGTTGGGGTCGTCGCCGGCGACCGCCGCGCCCAGCAGGCCGGCCGAACCGGGTTTGTAGTGGAAATGCTCGCGCTCCTCCGCGAGTCCCGCGCCGAGCCTCCACCAGTCGGCGATCGCATAACTGGCCCAGATGTCCGCGCCGTAGGTGTGGCCTTTCATCCCGTTGCCCCAGAACAGCGGAAATATGCTGACCGGCGTGGTCTCGATGGATCTCAGGTCGTCATAGACGTTGTAGTACAGCGACACCGAAAGCGTCGCCCGCGTGGACCATTGGGTGCGCAGGCCTGTTTCGTAGGCGGTGAGCTTCTCCGTGCGGTAGTCCGGATTGCCGTTGACGTAGTCCACCGGTCCCGAGGGCAGGTTCAGGATCTCGACGACGTCTTCGTCGAACGGCGTGGGCGTACGCACCGAGCGCGATACGGCCGCCCACAGCAACGTGTCGTCGCCGGCCTTGAACGACAACCGCACGCTCGGCATCCACGACAGCCCGGAGTAGGGGTCGTGCTCGGCCTTCAGGCCCAGGGTCGCTTCGGTGCGCGCGCCGAGCGCGATCTGGTCCTGCACGAACGCATTCGCGAGATTCTGCGTGTCCGCAGCCGGATCGAACAGCAGCGAGGCGTCAGGGCGGAACTGCGGCGAGATGTTGTAGCGGTAGACGCGATCGCCGATGCCCCAGGTGATTTGTTGGCGATCGCCCAGGGCAAAGTCGTGCTGCGCTTCCACGTCCCACGTGTCGAGCGCCACAGCGCCGGAGGTGAGCGCGCCCCAACTGCGCTCCTTGTCGTAATACGCCTGCACCTGGAAATTCGAGCCGTCCTCGAAAGCGTGGCGCCAGCGCGCCAGCGCGACGGCGCTTGCAATGCCGCGATCGCGTTGGCCGGGTCCCTGGCCTTCGTGGCCGTTGAGGATATCGCCCCGCAAGGTGACCAGGTCGGCGCTGTCCGGTTCCCAGTCAATGCGGATGCCGGCCTGCGGCGCGGTCCAACCGTCGTGCGCGTTGGCGCCGGTGCTGTCGTCGAACGCGCGCTGGCGGAAGTCGTGCGCGTACGCCCGGTAATACGCGTGCTCGCCCAACCTGCCGCCGTATTGCAGCAATGCGTTCCTCTCGTGGCTGCCGTAGGCGACTTCGGCGCGGCCGCCCTGCGTGTCGGCGGCCGGACGGGTGATGATGTTGACCACGCCGTTCACGGCATTTGCGCCCCACAGCGCGCCGCCCGGTCCGCTGATCACCTCGACGCGCTCGATGTTCTCGGGCGGGACGTAGATCGCATCCCAGCCGATGCCGGAGAACAGCGGTGAGTACACGCTGCGGCCGTCAACCAGCACCAGCAGCTTGTTGGGGAAATTCTGTGCGGTCTGGTTGCCGCTCAGGCCGCGCGAGGTCACGATGTAATTGCTCGGGCTGAGCTGCATCGCGTCGAGGTTGGGCGCGAGTCGCAGGATTTCCGGCAGCGTGGTGGCGCCGGAGCGCACGATGTCGTCGTGGCTGATCACGTAGATCGCCGAGGCCGCCTCGCTCAGCGGCTCGGGGCTCTTGGTGACCGAAGTGACGACCACCTGGCCGAGGTCCTCCAGCGAGAGGTTGCCGAGGTCCCCCGGCGAGGGCTGCGCGCAGGCGATGCCGACCGACATTGCCAACGCCCCCAGCGCACCGGCAGCGCGCACTTTCCGGCGCGCACGCATTTGCCCGTTCACGTCGCCATCCATTTGCAACGGCAAACCGACATGCGCATGGATCCGATCCCCGGTGCGGTGTCCGGGCATTATACGCACGCGCGGCGATCCATCTTCCACTCCGAATGTGCGTTGCACCACATTCGCGGTCCATTAACGCTGCGACGACATGCGCGCGCTAGCATGGGCTTCCCGCCACCACCGCTCACGGAGCAAGAAGCAATGGAAGCCAGAGAACAAAGCAGGGAAACCATCCAGAACGGCGCGCATGCGCTCGGCCATGCCGCGGAAAAGGTCAAGCGCGGAGCCGGCTGGGTCGCGGAGAACGCCGGCGACCTCACCGACTCGGCGACCCATGGCCTCCGTCGCTTCGGCTACGAAGTCAGCAGCGTCGTCCAGCGCCGTCCGGTGGAAACCGGCCTGGTGCTCGCCGGCATCGGCTGTCTGCTTGCCGGATTCTTCATCGGCCGCAGTCGTTATCGCGACTGGGGCTGATCGCCCCGGGTTCAATCGCCCGGGTTCAATCACCTGACTCCGCCTCGCGGCGCGCCACGCGCCGCGAGCGCACCCGCTGCACCGCCACCGGCACCAGCGCAAGCAGCGCCAGCGCGACGATCGGAACCAGCACGCGCGGTTGCAGCAGCAGATCGGGTCCGATCGCCTGCCCGTGCGCGAGCGACTGCGCGAGGCCGGCGCCGATTGCGGTCTCGAACACCGCCATGATGCACCCGCCGGCGAACGTCGCGACGGCGAACAGCCACAGCGGGCAGCGCAGCCACGCAAGCGCGACGGTGACGCCGCCGAACGGCAGCACCGGTACCAGCCGCAGGAACAGCGTGTAACCCGCCGGATGTCGCAGGTAACCGCGCCGCACGCGTTCGGCCATCGGCGGCGGCGGGCGGGTGCCCGCGCCGAACGCATGCCGCGCGGCGAAGAACAGCATCAGCCAACCGAGCAGTACACCGGCGGCGGTGAGGAAGGTCGCGTACACGATCCCGAACAGCATGCCGCCGGCCAGGATCACCACCCACGAGGCCGGCACGCCGGTTCCGATCACCAGCGCCACCGCCGCGACATACGCGCAGGCCGCGAGCAGCGGATGCGCCCTCACCGCATCGTCCAATTGCTGCTGCTGAGCGATCAATTCGTGCGGCCGGAAGCGATCCAGCGCGCCGGTTGCCCACAACGCCACGCCGATCGCGACCAACAGCAGCAGGGGAAGGACGGCGCGCAGTCGGCTCATGGGAGAGGGTTCGGTGCTGCACGCCCGTCGTCGGAACAGGCGGCAAGCATAACCTTGCGCGCACGTGTGCAGTCAATGCGTCTTCGCATCTCCGGCCCAGGTCCGCCGCAGCGGGTGCGCCTCGGTGTTGAAGGCGACCGCATCGAAATCCAGCGACTGCGGGTGGAACAGCAGCCAGTAGTACTTGAAGGTCTCGGCGAACACGAAGCTTTCCATGTCGTCACGCTTCTGCTTCGTGACCACGCTCTTCAAGGCCGCGTAGCCGGCCTCGGTGCGGCAATACTTCACGAAGTCGTCGAACAGCGAGCGACCCATCGCGAGGTACTTCGGGTCATGCGTGTAGTGGTAGAGGTAGTAGGTGGATTCCACGATCTCCGGCCGCAGCGCATAGCCGTCGTAGTCCACTTTCATCGTCCCGTAATTCAGCACCTCGGGCTCGATGCCATGCAGGTTCCACATCCTGAACGATGAATCCTGCAGCCGCGCGGCACGCGGCACGTCGCCCGAAAGCGCCAGCAGCGCCGGAAAGAACGCATCCAGCGCGCCGTAATCGGTGGCGGTGCGCTTGCCGGTGTTCATGTCGGCGTGGCCGTACCAGAGTTCGCCATGCACTTCGTCGGCGAGATACTTGTTGACGGCCGGGATGCTGGCCTTCCACATCGCCAGGCAATCCTTGTCGCCGAACAGCCGCCAGCATTTCCAGAGGTATTCGTAATAGCTGTCTATGCCGCCGCTGACGCTGGCATCGGTGTCGGTCCACTTGCCGGTTTCGACATTCAGGCCGACGCCGACCAGCCCGATCTTCGAGGTGCGCCTGTAGGTTTCAACCAGCGCGCGCTTGGCCTTGTCGTAGAACACCGGATTGCCGGTGAGCCTGGACAGCGTGCCGAATTCCAGCAGCAGCGTGCCGGTCTCGGCCGGGTTCGAATCCACTCCGCGCGTCTTGCCGGTTTTCAGGTTGACATAGACATACGGCAGTCCTGTCGGCGAATCGAACACCGGCAGCAGCCGGGTGCCGAGATCCTGCGCCTTGTGCAGCAACACCGGATCGCCGGTGAGCTGGTAACCGGAAAGCAGTCCGCCGAGCAGGCGGATGGTGATCTCGAAATTCTTGACGTAGATGTCCTTGTCGAA
>DASVDY010000181.1:0-2953 GCA_036380855.1 Rhodanobacteraceae bacterium | reverse complement strand
GGCGCGGTAGGCGTTCAATTCCGACCAGGTCGGCAGCACTTCGTGCACCAGCAGGTGCGCGACTTCCTCGAAGGTCGCCCGGGTCGCGAGGTCGTGGATGTCGTAGCCGCGGTAATGCAGGTCGTTGCCGCTGCGGCCGACGGTGCACAGCGCGGTATTGCCCGCCGCCACGCCTGAGAGCGCCACGGACTTCTTGGCCTTGGGAAGAACTTGGGTCGCGGTATCGTTCATGGCTTTCTCCAATTGCAGCGGCGCGGTCGCCGACCCCGCCCCGGGTGATCGTGTTTCAGTTGTTGAAGACTTCCGAGGCCGGCAGCCGCGGACACTGCGCGAGCGGCGAGGTCTGAATCACGCCCTCCTTGTAGCCCACCAGGTGTTCATCCCTGTAGCGCCAGCACTCCCCCAGCGTCGAGCAGTAACAGATGGCGATGCTCAGATGCTGCCGGATGGCGGCGGCACGAAAGCGCTGGTAAACGTCCTTGTCCTTGAACTTGATGGCCGGCACCGTGTCCCCGGCACTCATCACGGTCGGATTGATGGTCGCCTGGCTGTAGGTGAAATGATGCTCGAGGCCGAGGGCGTCTAGCACGTGTCGCCAGTCGGACTGTGGTTTTCCGTCCACCCATATCTGCGCACTGCGCACGATGGCGGGCCCCACCCCCTTGTTGTAAACCATGATCGAGAACTGATCGTCGTCGTTGCCGGCAATCAGGTTCGGCCATACCTGCGCGCGCACCTGCTCGCGCTGGATGTAAGCCGTATAGCCGGAAACGCATAACGCCAGAAGGCCGATCAGCGAGGCGATGATGGCCGAGAGCGCATTCCAGTTGCGCCCGCGCGGCGTCGAGGAGGCGGATCCGTCGGATGGGGGCAGCGGCTCCGTCATGCGATTCAGTTCTTCTTGCCGGCGAACAGCGCATCCAGCCTGCGTTCGAAGTCGTGGTAGCCGATGCGCTCGTACAATTCCTCGCGGGTCTGCATCGTGTCCAGGATGTTCTTCTGGGTGCCTTCGCGGCGGATGGTTTCGTACACCTTCTCCGCCGCCTTGTTCATCGCGCGGAACGCGGAAAGCGGATACAGCACGATCGCGACGCCCGCGCCGCGCAGCTCCTCGACGGTGAACAGCGGGGTCTTGCCGAACTCGGTGATGTTGGCCAGCACCGGCACCTTCACCGCATCCACGAAGCGCTTGAAGGTGGCGAGATCGTTCGCGGCTTCGGCGAAGATGCCGTCCGCGCCGGCCTCGACGCATTTCAGGGAACGCTCGATCGCCGCATCCACGCCTTCGGAGGCGATCGCGTCGGTGCGCGCGATCAGGAAGAAATCCGGATCGGTCTTCGCATCCGCCGCGGCCTTCACCCGGTCGGCCATTTCCTGCGCGGACACGATCTCCTTGCCGGGCCGATGGCCGCAGCGCTTCGCGCCGACCTGGTCTTCGATGTGACACGCGGCAGCGCCGGCCTTGATCAGCGACTTCACCGTGCGCGCGATATTGAACGCGCTCGGACCGAAGCCGGTGTCAATGTCCACCATGAGGGGCAGGTCGCAGACGTCGGTGATCCGCCGGCAGTCGGTCAGCACGTCGTCCAGCGTGTTGATGCCGAGATCCGGAAGGCCGAGCGAACCCGCGGCGACGCCGCCGCCGGAGAGGTAGATCGCGCGATAACCGGCGCGCTTCGCCAGCAGGGCGTGATTGGCGTTGATCGCGCCGATCACCTGCAGCGGCTTTTCGGCAGCGAGCGCCGTGCGGAAGCGTGCCCCGGGTGAGTGCGTGTCGCTCATGCGGCCTCCGGCAAAGCCGCGATTTTAACCGATCCGGAGATGCGGGACGCGTGTCGCGGGCATCGGCAACGCCGGACGCTCAGCCGGACGGCCTCGCCCACGACTCGTGGCCATGGATGATCCGCCACCCTTGCGGCAGCTTTTTCCAGATATAGGTGACCACGAATCTGCCGATGCTGATCTTCCCGTCGGGCCCGGTCCTGCGCGACGTGAATGATGCCGTCGAGACCTCGGCATCGGAGCCGAGCGCCACGAGGTCGAGTTTGCCGGTTTGCGTGTAACGCGCGTCGCTCCTGCCGTGGTTCCACCACTTCAGTTGTTGAGCGCGCAACGCATTCCAGCCGTGGATCACCTCGCCGTTGACGGCGAAGACCAGATCCGGCCCATGCGCGAACGAGGCCATGAAACGGTCGGTATCGTGCGCGTTGGCGGCACGTTGCATGTCATCCCACTGCGCCCGGATCTGCCGCGCGGGAGACTGCGTTCCGGCGGCGTGCAGCCCTCCGGCCACGAGCATGCCGAGCAACCCTGCGATTTGCAGCATCGCCTTCATGTGATGTCTCCCGTGCTTCATGGGCTTCGTGATGCGGCATACGCCGCGACCGCGATCATGTCGTGGAGGGTGAGCTGTGAGGCTTCCTGCCGCATCGGCGCCGCTGCGGCATTGGCGCGCCCGCCTAGCCGGAACAGGATCAACTGGCGCACGATGTACGTCGGCGAACGCCCCGCAAGCGGCGGAATGTTTCCGACGCCTCGGAGATCGGCGCCGTGGCAGGATTCGCATGCCGCCGCCACACCCGTGCCGCTCGACGCAATCCTCGCCCCGCGCGCGATGCTGCCGGGCGGCACGTAGGCCACGAAGCCGAAGCGTGTGTCGCGCAGCTCGGTGCGCGCGATGTCGGTGGACGTCTCGACGATGCGATCGCCGATCGGTTCGCGTTTTCCGTCCCCGTCCGGCACCAGCATCCAGTGCGCGATGTGCGTCTTCGGCACGCTGGCGGTCTCGATCACGCGCGTCCACGGCTTGTAGTGCAGGCTTGAAAAGTATTCGGCGGCCAACTCCAGATCGGCGTCGTTGACGTTGCGAGCCTCCGCCGGCATCCATTTCGCCGTCTCAGGACGACCCGACACTCGCTCGCCGCTTCGGAACGCGCGCACCTGCTCGACGATG
>DASVDY010000180.1:0-6585 GCA_036380855.1 Rhodanobacteraceae bacterium | reverse complement strand
CGAGCGAAGGCAGGTTGCGCGTCGCCGGAGCGCAGGAACCGGAGTGTACACGTCAGTACATGAGGATTCCTTGGCCCCAAAGCGGTACATCCATGTACCGGGCCTGATCCGAGCACCAGCTCGCCGGCGCGCAAGATGCCGAGCGCAGTAGCTTTCAAACCGTTCGATCGAACTCCAGCCGCATCCCCGGCTTTGTGTCCTGAAGCCGCCCATGCCGCGCGGCGAGGTGCCCGTTGACGAAGGTGGCGGCGATGCTGGAGCGGAAGCTGTGGCCCTCGAACGGCGACCACCCGCACTTGGAGAGGATCTCGTCCTTGCGCACGGTGTGCGGCGTGTCCGGATCCACCAGCACCAGGTCGGCGAAACAGCCTTCGCGCAGGAAGCCGCGATCCTTGATGTCGAACAGTTTCGCCGGCGCGTGCGAAGTGGTTTCCACCAGCCGCTCCAGTTTCAGCGCGCCGTCGAACACGTGCTCCAGTGCGCTCTGCAGCGCGTACTGGATCAGTGGAATCCCTGACGGGCATTGCGTGTAGGGCCGCCGCTTTTCATCGATCAGGTGCGGCGCGTGGTCGGTGGCCAGCACGTCAATGCGCCCATCAGCCAGTGCGTGCAGCAGCGCATCGCGGTCGGACGCGGCCTTGATCGCCGGGTTGCACTTGATCCTGCCGCCGTACTCTTCGTAGTCCGCGTCGGTGAAACGCAGGAAGTGCACGCAGGTTTCCGCAGTGATGCGCTTGCCGTCGATCGGGCCGGGCTCGAACAGCGCCAGTTCGTCGGCGGTGGATACGTGCAGCACGTGCAGGCGGGTGCCGTGGCGGCGCGCGGTTTCGACTGCCCATTTCGTGGATTCGTAGCAGGCTTCGCGCGAGCGGATCTCCGGGTGCATGCGCATCGGAATGTCGTCGCCGTACTTCGCCTTCAGGCGGTCCAGGTTGGCATGCACGATGCGGTCGTCTTCGCAGTGCACGACCACGTTGACCGGCGAATCGCGGAACACGCCGTCCAGCGCGGCCGGATCGCTGACGCACAGGTTGCCGGTGGACTCGCACAGGAACACCTTGACGCCCGGTACGCGACGCGGATCGAGCGCGCGGATCGCATCCAGGTTGTCGTTGCTGGCGCCGAAATGGAACGCGTAGTTGGCGACCGAGTCGCGCGCGGCCAGCGCGTACTTGTCTTCCAGCAGCGCGTGGGTGAGCGTCGGCGGATTGGTATTCGGCATGTCAATGAAGCTGGTGACGCCGCCCGCGACCGCGGCGCGCGATTCGGACGCGATGTCGGCCTTGGCCGTGTAGCCCGGTTCGCGGAAGTGCACGTGGTCGTCAATCATGCCGGGCAGCAGCCACAACCCGGCCGCGTCCAGCACCTGCTCGCCGGTGCGCGGGCGCAGGTCCGGGCCGATCTCGGCGATGCGTTCGCCCTTCACCCGCACGTCCGCGTGCAGTCGCCGGCCCTCGTTGGTGATCTCGGCGTTCTTGATCAACCACGCATCGCTCACTTCGTGATTCTCCTTGGGAATTCTTGGCCAGCTTGCAGCATTCTGCTCAATCCACACTGTCGCGCTTCCACAACCCCCGTCAAACCCCTCGAGTTTGATTGCTCCCTTGACTCAAGGGGCTGAAGGTCAAAGGCCGCCTCAATGTTCCGTGTCGCCTTGATTGCGGCAGCCGCGCAGCACAAAGCGCTCCGGTACCGGATCGAAGCCGCCGGTGCACAAGGGTTGGCAGCGCAGGATACGCCAAACCGCCATCAGGGTGCCGCGGGTGGGGCCGAAGCGCGCGATCGCCACTTGCGCATAGCTCGAGCAGGTCGGATGGAACCGGCATTGGCCGCCGAGCAGCGGGCTCAGCAGGCGCTTGTAAACCGCGATCAGGAACAGCAGCAGGCGGGTCAAGGCGGTGATTCGCTGGTAGGTCCGCGCTACACTACGCGGTCAGGTTGCCGGGTGGTCGCCGCTAGGCTATAACACGCGACCGCCACACCACAAAGCGGATGCTACGGACATGGCGAAGACCAAGGCGAAGCCTAAATCGAAACCCGCCGCTGCCAGGCGCGGGGCGAAGAAGACCGTGGCCCGGGCGGCCAAGTCGAAACCGAAACACGTGAAGAGGGCCACTCCCATCAAGCAGTCGAGCAAACCGGCCAAGAAGGCCGCGCCGCGCAAACCGGCGAAGAAGTCACCCGTGTCCAGGGCCAAACCCGCAGCGCACAAGCCGGCCAAGCCGGTGAAGGCCGCTGCTGCGCGCAAACCCGTGCCGAAGAAAGCCGTGGTCAAGAAACCGGTCCAGAGCGCGGCCAAGCGGCCGGCGCCGGCGAAGAGTGCGCCCGCCAGGAGCGCGCCGGTGAAAAGCGCGCCCGTCAAAGCGGCCGTCGCAGCCAGGCCGCCCCGCCATCACGACGAGACCGAGCGCGGTGGCATTGCCGTCGCCACGCCGGGTACCGAGCCGACCATCACCAAGGAGGACGGGCGCTACGCACTGCCCGCCACCGTGAACATCGAGCTGCCGAGGGGCTACAAGCCTTCCCCGAAAGAGGAATACATGGGGCCGCGCCAGCTCGCGTATTTCCGCAACAAGTTGCGCGAGTGGCGCGAGCAGCTCGTCGAGGAGTCGCGGCAGACCATGGAGAACCTGCGCGAGGAAGTGCGCGACGTCGGCGACGACGCCGAACGCGCCACCCGCGAAACCGAGAACTCGCTGGAGCTGCGCACCCGCGATCGCTACCGCAAGCTGATCTCCAAGATTGACAAGGCGCTGCGCCGGATCGAGGAAGGCCGCTACGGCTACTGCGAGGAAACCGACGAGGAGATCGGCATCGAGCGCCTGGAAGCGCGCCCGATCGCCACGCTCTCCCTGGATGCGCAGGAGCGGCGCGAGCATCTGCAGAAGCAGATGGGCGACTGATCGCCGAGCGGTTTGAAAGCTACTGCGCTCGGCAGCTCGCGCGCCGGCGGTGCTCGGGTCGAGGTAAGGAACCATCCATGGTGAGTCTTCCGATCGGCATCCATGCCTCACCCTCGGCCATTGCGTGCGATGCCCCTTCCGGCATCGCACAAGCGCAACGGCCTCGACCTGCGCTCCGGCGACGCGCGATCTGCCTTCGCTCGTAACGCTTTCAAAGCGCTCGGTTGACGCGAGCCCCGAGTGTATCGACCGGCGGGTTTCAACCCGGCGCGGTTGAATGGCGGGTCAAGACCCGCCCTACGCGAACCTCGACACGGCCATCCATGGCCTGCACTCGAAAGGAGTCAGCGTTCCAGCGCTTTCTGCGCGTGCGCCTTGATGGTGTCGAGCATCGCGCTCAGTCCGTTCGAACGGGTGGGCGAGAGGTGCTTGCTCAGGCCGAGCGCGTCAATGAAATCGGGATCGGTGTCCAGGATGTCGCGCGCGGAGCGGCCGGAATAGACGCGCAACAGCAGCGCAACCAGGCCGGATACGATCGCCGAGTCGCTGATCGCGCGGATGTCCAGCTTGTCCGCATTCCCCGAAACCGCCATCCACACCTGCGACTGGCAGCCGTGCACCTTGTTGGCCTCGGTCATCAGCTCCGGCGGCAGCGGCGGCAGCTTGCGGCCGAGGTCAATCAGGTACTGGTAGCGTTCGGTCCAGTCGCCGAACAATGCGAACTCGTCAACGATTTCGCGCTGGGCGTCGAGGGCGGTGTTCACGGAAAGATCGTTCATGCGCCCAATTATCGCGCGGCGTGGCCGACTGCGCGCGGAACGAAGCATGCGGAGGCAAGGTAAAGCCCCTCTCCCCTCGGGAGAGGGGTTGGGGTGAGGGTTCGGTGATACGGCGCTGCTCCAAACTCGGCGCGTCAGTCGCGTGCAAGCAGGCTCCTACGATTGCGCGACCTTCCAGCGCGTGCCCTGCGGGCCATCCTCGATCGCGATGCCCATGGCCGCGAGCTGGTCGCGGATTTCGTCGGCGCGCTTGAAGTCGCGGGCCGCGCGCGCAGCGCGGCGATCCTGCAGCAGCGACTCGATGGTCTCGCCATCCGGTTCGTTGCCGCCGCTCGCCTGCTGGAACCAGGTTTGCGGATCCTGTTGCAGCAGCCCGAGCAAATCGCCGGCCGCGAGCAGCGCCGTTTTCGTGCGCCGTTTCTCTTCGGCCGAAGAAGCACCGCGCGCATCGCCCGCCAGCTTCGCCAGTTCGGCGAACGCCTGCGGCGTGTTCAGGTCGTCGCACAACGCGTCCTCGATGCTGGCCGGAACATCCGCATCGCCGATCGTCACGGCCACATCGGAGAGGTCGCGCAGCACGCCATACCAGCCGTCCAGCGTGGCTTTCGCCTGCTTCAGTGTGTCTTCCGACCATTCCAGGGGCTGACGGTAATGCGCGCGAAGCAGCAGGTAGCGCAGCACTTCCGGCGGATGCTGCTCGAGCAGTTGATGCAGTTGCAGCACGTTGCCCAGCGATTTCGACATCTTCCTGCCGTCGAAGGTCAGCATGCCGTTGTGCAGCCAGTAGCGCGCGAACACCTTGCCACCGTGCGCGCAGGTGCTCTGTGCGATCTCGTTCTCGTGGTGCGGGAACATCAGGTCGTTGCCGCCGGCGTGGATGTCTATCGTCTCGCCCAGGTGCGCCGCCGCCATCGCCGAGCACTCGATGTGCCAGCCCGGACGGCCGCGGCCCCAGGGACTGTCCCAGCCGGGCAGTTCCGGCGTGGACGGCTTCCACAGCACGAAGTCGGCCGGGTTTCTCTTGTAGGGCGCCACTTCAACGCGCGCACCGGCGATCATGTCGTCCACCGAGCGTCGCGACAGTTGCCCGTAACCCGCATACGATGCCACGTCGAACAGCACATGGCCCTCCGCGGCATAAGCGTGGCCCTCCGCGATCAGGCGTTCGCACATCGCGATGATTTCGCCGATGTGCGCGGTCGCATGCGGTTCCACGTCCGGCGCGTCGGCGCCGAGTTTCGCCATGTCCTCGCGGAAGGCGGCGGCGTAACGGTCGGTGATCGCGCCGATCGGCGTGCCGGCCGCGAGCGCGGCGGCGTTGATCTTGTCGTCCACGTCGGTGATGTTGCGCGCATACACCACGCGCGGGTAATGCCGGCGCAGCAGGCGCGCCAGCAGCCCGAACACCACGTAGGGCCGCGCGTTGCCGATGTGCACGAAGTGGTAGACCGTCGGCCCGCAGACGTACATCGTCACCCGTTCAGGATCGAGCGGAACGAAGGTTTCGGTGCGACGGGTCAGGCTGTTGTGCAGGCGGATCGGCATCGGTTCAGGCGGGGTTGGCAGTCAGCCTCACAGTTTAGCCGCGAATGCGCCCTCGCTTAGGCGCGGATTCAGCCGGGCTTTGGTGGAATGGCGCCCGAGCCAAAAGGCGCGCTCCGCAAGCGCCGGTTACGAGGTCCGCCATGACGATGTACAAGCCCATGATCGCCGCCGCGCTGCTCGCCTTCGCGGGCTTGGCCCAGGCGCAGGGTTATCCCCCGCCATCCGACGAGAACGCACACTTCGGTTGGGCGGACGTGCTGCGGGTGGATCCGATCTACGTCGCAGACGCGGGCGGCCCGCCGAGGCAGGAGTGCTATGACCAGCAGGTCACGCGCGAGGACAACAGCCACGTCGGCGGGACCGTGCTGGGTGCCATCGTCGGTGGCGCGCTGGGTAACCAGGTTGGCAAGGGCGACGGCCGCAAGGCGGCCACGATCGCCGGTGCCGTCGCCGGTGGCGCAATCGGCAACGGCATCTCGCGCGCGCACGACCGCACCTACACCGACACCGAAACGCATTGCCGGATGGTCAGCGACTATCCGCCGCAGCGCCGCATCGCTGCCTACGACGTGGAATACCGCTATCGCGGCGAGGTCTACATGTCGCGGCTGGGCTATGATCCGGGCGAGCGGTTGCGGGTTCGCGTCAGCGTGACTCCCGCGGAATGAGCGCCATTGAAATTCCTTGCGCGCCGGCAATCCGGCTGGCATGATGCGCGCCCGATGAACGACACCCGCGCCAACGCCTTCGTCCTGACCAGCGCCCGCATGGCCGCCGGCATGACCTCGCGCGCGCGCCGACCGGAACTTCTCGATCCGGCCGGGTAAGTCGTCGCACGCATTCGCATTCGACCAAACCCGGCCTCGCGCCGGGTTTTTTTATTGTCTGTATCCCCGGCCGGCAAGTCGTCATCGCGGCCAGGGAATGGCCGTGATCCAGAACCAGGGATGGACAGCTTCCGGGATCCGCCATGTCGCTTCGTCACTTCATCACCACCCAGGATTTCAGCCGCGCCGAACTGGACGCGCTGCTGGAACAGGCCGCCGCGTTCAAGCGGGAGAAATCCGGCAGGCAGCTCGCAGGCAGGTCCATCGCGCTGCTGTTCTTCAGTCCCTCGATGCGCACGCGCACCAGTTTCGAACTCGGCGCGCACCAGCTCGGCGGCCACGCCGTCGTGCTGGCGCCCGGAAAGGATGCGTGGCCGATCGAGTTCGAGGTCGGCGCCGTGATGGACGGCGAGGCGGAAGAGCACGTGGCGGAAGTCGCGCGCGTGCTGTCGCGCTACGTGGACCTGATCGGCGTGCGCGCGTTCCCGAAGTTCCGCGACTGGAACGATGACCGCAAGGACACCGTGATCC
>DASVDY010000179.1:0-22891 GCA_036380855.1 Rhodanobacteraceae bacterium | reverse complement strand
CGCGCGCAACGCGTTCTGCACCGACTGCCATTTGGCCAGCGTTCCGCCGACCGCCGCCTTGTTCGCGGTGACCACGTCGTAGCCGGCGCGCAACCATGCGTCGTGACTGGCAGCCACCTCGGCAGACGCCGTGGCGTCCACGACCACGCGCCGGTCGCAATGGAAAGCATCCATCGCGGCGAACAATGCAGCGTCGTCGCGCCCGCGGCCCTGCAGGTCCAGCCGCGCTCGCGCGTTCGCAAGGCTCAGCCCGTCACGGTCGGCAATCTGCCCGCGCGAATTCGCCACACCCACCAGCGCCACCCCGGCGCTGCTGGCCGGCCCCAGTTGCTGCAGCAAGGCATGTCCCACCGCGCCGGTGCCGAGCAGCACCACGCCGATGCGCCGCGGAACGACAAACGAAACTTGCGCGTTCACGGGCCCACCTCCGCCACGCGCCGATCGCACACCTGCGCCGCGCGCTCCAGCGCCGCGCCGAGGTCTCCGCACAGATCATCGGCATCCTCGATGCCCACCGAGAGCCGAAGGAGCGCATCGGAGATGCCCGCGGCACGGCGGGCGTCTTCGCTCATGGATGCGTGCGTCATCGTGGCCGGATGGGCAATCAGGCTCTCCACGCCGCCCAGCGATTCGGCGAGGGTGACGAACCGCAGGCCGTCGAGGAAGGCGCGTACTGCGGGCTCGCCGCCATGCAGTTCGAAGCTCAGCATCGCACCGAAGCCCGCCTGCTGGCGCGCGGCGCGTGCATGGCCCGCATGGTCGGGCAGGCCCGGCCAGTACACGCGGGCGACGACGGGATGCGCCTGCAGCAGCGCGGCGATCGCCGCCGCGTTTTCCTGGTGCACGCGCATGCGCGCGGACAGCGTGCGCAGGCCACGCAGGGTAAGCCAGCTGTCGAACGGCGCGCCGGTCAGCCCGAGGCAATTGCCCCACCACTTCAGTTGTTCGGCAACGGCCGCATCCTTCGCGATCACGGCGCCGCCGACCACGTCGCTGTGCCCGTTGATGTATTTCGTCGTGGAGTGCACCACGATGTCCGCGCCCAGGCGCAGGGGCTGCTGCAGCACCGGCGAAAGGAAAGTGTTGTCCACCACGCACAACGCGCCCGCCGCGTGCGCGGCCCGGGCGACGTGCCGGATGTCCGTGACGCGCAGCAGCGGATTCGACGGGGTTTCCACCCACACCAGCGCGGGGCGTCGATCCAGTGCGGCAGCGAGTGCGAGCGGATCGGTGAGATCCGCGAAGCAGACCTCGAAACGGCCTTTCTTCGCCCAGGCGTCCAGCAGGCGCCATGTCCCGCCGTAGCAGTCGTGCGCCGCCAGGATCATGGCGCCATGCGGAACCAGTTCGAGCACCAGCGCGACCGCGGCCATGCCGCTGGACGTGATCACCGCGCCGGCGCCGCCTTCCAGTTCGTGCAGCGCACCGGCCAGCAGGTCGCGCGTGGGATTGCCGCTGCGCGTGTAGTCGTAGGCGCGCTTGGTGTTGAACCCGGCAAAGGCGAAGTTGCTGGACAGGTGCAGCGGCGGTGTCACCGCGCCGTGCGCGGCATCGCAATCAATGCCGGCGCGCACCGCAAGGGTGCAGCCATCGGCGGGCTGCGAAGTGAAGCGGGGCTCGAGGGTCATGCGATTCTCCGTCTCTTGCATCCTGCGTGAGAGGCGGAGTCTCGGCGCGGCCGCGCGGCGGGAGGAGTACCCGCGCGGCCGCGCTCCGACCCATCTCCCGGCGACTCCTTCGGCGGAATCTCCGCAGGATTTGGCACCCTGCGAACGATTCGCGGGTTGCCCCGGCTTCAAAGGGCCTGTCCCTCCGCCGGTCTTGATGGGTTGCGTCGGACGACTGTAGCGCCGCACCCTTTGCAAGTCAACGGCCGTTTAGACGTCTATATGTCCATTCCAGTTAGAACGGCACGCGGTGCCGCGAACGGCAGGCACGGCACCCACGGCGCGCATGGCGCACCGTCATTCTTCTATACTCGCGGGCACCTTCATTGCCGGAGACCGCACCATGCCGCTGCCGCGCCTGACCCTGGCCTTGTCTCTCGCACTGGCGCTGGCGCCCGCGACGCAAGCCGCCGCGGAAAGCACCTCGCAGGCGATGCCGGAAACGATGGACATGCTGAAGCATGCGATCGCGGCGCAGACCGTGGAAGGCAAGGGCCAGGTGCCGGCATTCGCCTCGTACCTGGCCGGCAAACTGGAATCGGCCGGTTTCGCCAAAACCGACATCGAGATCATCCCGGTCGGCAACACCGCCGCGCTGGTGGTGCATTACCGCGGCAGCGACTCCGGCAGGAAGCCGATCCTGCTGTCGGCACACATGGACGTGGTCGCGGCCAACCCGGCCGACTGGCAGCGGGATCCCTTCAAGCTGGTCGAGGAAAACGGGTATCTCTACGGCCGCGGCGTCGCCGACATGAAGACCAACGTGATAGCGCTGGTCGAGACCATGATGCGCTTCAAGCGCGAACACTTCGTGCCGAGCCGCGGGATGATCCTGGTGTTCTCCGGCGACGAGGAAACCGACATGGCTTCCACCCGCGAACTGGCGAAGCGTTATCACGATGCGGAGTTCCTGCTCAACGCGGATGCCGGCGGCGGCACCTACGACGCGAACCTCAAGCCCGTCGTGTACGAGATCCAGGCCGCCGAGAAGACCTACGCGGACTTCACGCTGACGGTCACCTCGCCGGGCGGGCACTCCAGCGAGCCGGAGCCTTCGAAGAATGCGATCTACCGACTGGCGAAGGCGCTCGGCCGCGTCGCGGCATACCAATTCCCGGTCCAGCACAGCGACATCACCCTGGCGTCACTGAAGGCGACCGGCGAACACGGCAGCGGTCCGCTCGCCAAAGCCATGCGCCGGTTCGCCGCGCATCCGGATGATGCCAAGGCCGCGGCCGTGATTTCGGCCGATCCCGCCTACGTCGGGCAGATCCGCACAACCTGCATCGCCACCATGCTGGATGGCGGGCATGCGCTCAACGCGCTGCCGCAACGAGCCGACGCCAACATCAATTGCCGCATCTTCCCCGGCGACAGCGTCGCCGACGTGCAGGCCACGCTGGCGAAAGTGATCGCGGATCCCTCGGTGGCGATCAGCGTGAAGGCGCCGCCACCGGTGGAAAGCCCGGCTTCGCCCCTGCGACCGGACGTGTTCAAGGCAGTCGCGGCGACCATCCACGAGCGCTACCCGGGCGTGGAAGTGGTGCCGGGCATGTCGGCCGGCGCCTCGGACAGCATGTATTTCCGCAATGCCGGCGTGCCCTGCTACGGCGTTGATCCGACCTTTTCCAAACCCGACGACACCTTCGCACACGGCCTGAACGAGAAGCTGCTCGCGACCGAAGTGCCGGCAGCGCTGGATTTCTGGCACGGCCTGCTGACCAGGCTGGCGAAGTGAACTGCCCGCCCGGCGGTCGGTGCAAGCCGGTTGCCGGGCGCTCCGGCAATCCAGACAAGAGGCGATCCACGCTAGAATTGCGGGTTTGTGTTTCCCGCGATTCACCATGTCCACCCCAGCCACCGACCACCAGCGGGAAACCGCGCGCCGACGCACCTTCGCGATCATTTCGCATCCCGACGCGGGCAAGACCACGCTGACCGAGAAGCTGCTGCTGTTCGGCGGCGCGATCCAGATGGCGGGCTCGGTGAAGTCGCGCAAGGCCGCGCGCCATGCGACGTCCGACTGGATGGCGCTGGAGAAGGAGCGCGGCATCTCGGTGACCTCGTCGGTGATGCAGTTCCCCTACGAAGGCCGCATCGTCAACCTGCTGGACACGCCCGGCCACGCGGACTTCTCCGAGGACACCTACCGCGTGCTGACCGCGGTGGACTCGGCGTTGATGGTGATCGACTGCGCCAAGGGCGTGGAGGAGCGCACCATCAAGCTGATGGACGTGTGCCGGCTGCGCGACACGCCGATCATGACCTTCATCAACAAGCTCGACCGCGAAGGCCGTGCCCCGATCGAGTTGCTGGATGAAGTGGAAAGCGTGCTGAAGATCGCCTGCGCGCCGATCACCTGGCCGATCGGAATGGGCTCGCGGCTGAAGGGGGTGTACCACCTGCTGGACGACGAGGTGCACCTGTACGAGCCCGGACGCAATTTCACGCGCCAGGATTCGACGATTTTCAAGGGTCTGGACGATCCGGAACTCACCGCGCGAATCGGCGCGGAAATGCTGGCCGAACTGCGCGAGGAACTGGAGCTGGTGCGCGGTGCCTCGCACCCGTTCGACGCGCAGGCCTACCTCGCCGGCAGGCAGACGCCGGTGTTCTTCGGCTCGGCAGTCAACAATTTCGGCGTGCAGCCGCTGCTGGATTTCTTCGTCGAGCACGCGCCGGCACCGAAGGCACGCGCGACCACCACGCGCGAAGTCGCGCCGCAGGAAGAAAAACTCACCGGCTTCGTGTTCAAGATCCAGGCGAACATGGACCCGCAGCACCGCGACCGCGTCGCTTTCCTGCGCATCTGCTCGGGCCAATACCGCAGCGGCATGAAGGTGCTGCAGGTGCGCGGCAACAAGGAGGTGAAACTTGCCAATGCGCTGACCTTCATGGCCTCCGACCGCGAGATCGTGGAGGTCGCCTATCCCGGCGACGTGATCGGCCTGCACAACCACGGCACGATCGCCATCGGTGACACCTTCAGCGAAGGCGAATCGCTTTCCTTCACCGGCATCCCGAACTTCGCGCCGGAACTGTTCCGCCGCGCCCGCCTGCGCGACCCGTTGAAGATGAAGGCGCTGCAAAAAGGCCTGGAGCAGTTATCGGAGGAAGGCGCGACCCAGTTCTTCCGTCCGTTGATGAGCAACGACCTGATCCTCGGCGCGGTCGGCGTGCTGCAGTTCGACGTGGTCGCATACCGGCTGAAGGACGAATACGGCGTGGATGCCGCGTTCGAGCAGGTGGGCATCGTCACCGCACGCTGGATCCACTGCGACGACGCGAAAAAACTGGAGGAGTTCCGCGAGAAGAACGCGCCGAACCTGGCGCTGGATGGCGCCGGCGAACTGGTCTACCTCGCGCCCACGCGGGTCAACCTGCAACTGGCGCAGGAACGCGCACCGGCGGTGACCTTCGCCGCCACGCGGGAACACTCGAGCACGGCGGGTTTGTAAGGCAGGTTTCAACCCGCCGGTGCAAACGCGTCGTAGAGGGGCAATCCCGTTGGCGGGTCAAGACCCGCCCTACGCCACTCGCCCCGATTCCCGATTCCCGACTCCCGGTTTCAAGCCACGTGCAGCGAGCGGGGCGATTCCTCGCCCCGGATTACCGCGGCCTTCAGTTCTTCCGGATCGAAGTCGTCCACGTGGATGAATTCGGCGGTGGCCCGGCGCAGGTGCTCCAGTTGTGCGCGTTCGGCCTCGCTGAGCGCGCCCGCGGCTTGCGCTTCGCGCAACTGTTCGAAGTAATCGTGCGACTTGATCGCCCCGCCCTTCAGGAACTTGAGGAATTTCCGCTCGACCGGTTCCGCGGCGACCACTTCCGGCAGCAGCGCATTCATGCGCCCGACCGGATTGTTCGGCGCGGGCGTGAGATACATCCCGCGCAGCAGCGCGTCCCGCGCGGCATTGGGGGACGTGATCAGCGCCGCCACCCGCCGGCCCAGGCGGTCGGACGGGGGCACTTCGCGACGACCGAACGGGAATACCAGGAAGCGCAGCAACCACGCCACGGGGCGCACCGGGAAGTTCCGGATCACGCCGTCAATCGCCATCTGCATGTTCCAGACGGATTGATGGAATGCCCACGCCAGCAGCGGGCGTTCGACTTCCGGACGGCCCTCGTCCTCGTAGCGCTTCAGCATCGCCGAAGCGATGTAGAGATACGACAGCACATCGCCCAGGCGCGCGGACAGCTTCTCCTTGAACTTCAGCCGGCCACCGAGCACGCCCATGGCAGTGTCGGCCACCAATGCCAGTGCGGCGGCGTAGCGATCCAGTTTGCGGTAATAGCGGCGCGTGTACGCATCGCCCGGCACGATGCCGAGCTTGCCGAAGGCGAGCCCGAGCACGAAGCTGCGCGTCGCGTTGGAAATGCCGAAGCCCAGGTGCCCGAACAGCGCCGCGTCGAATTCGCGCAGGCCCTGCGCGCGATCCGGGTTGCGCGCGGCATGCATCTCTTTCAGCACCCAGGGGTGACAGCGGATCGCCCCCTGCCCGAAGATCATCAGGCTGCGCGTCATGATGTTGGCGCCTTCCACCGTGATCGGAATCGGCGCGCCCTCCCAGTTGCGGCCCATGTAGTTGTTGGGACCGAGCTGGATGGCCTTGCCGCCGTGCACGTCCATCGCGTCCTTGACCACCTCGCGGCCCAGTTCGGTCGCGTGGTATTTCGCGATTGTCGAGGGCACCGCGGGTTTTTCGCCACGATCCACCGCCGCGGCCGAGGCGCGCGACAATGCGGCGATCGCGTAGGCGTGCCCGCCGATGCGCGCCAGCGCGTCCTGCACGCCTTCGAAGCGCGCGATTGCCAGGCCGAACTGCTTGCGGATGCGCGCGTAGGCGCCGGTGGACGCCACCGCCATGCGCACGAAACCCGTCGCGTTGGACGGCAGCGAAATCGCGCGGCCGACGGACAGGCATTCCACCAGCATCCGCCAGCCTTCGCCGGCCATGTGCGGACCGCCGATGAGCGTGTCCAATGGCACGAACATGTCCTTGCCGTGCAGCGGACCGTTCTGGAACGGGATGTTCAGCGGGAAATGCCTGCGACCGATCTGCAGGCCCGGCGTTTCGCGCGGGATCAGCGCCAGCGTGATGCCAAGATCATCCTTGTCGCCCAGCAGGTGCTCGGGGTCGTACAGGCGGAAGGCGAGACCGATGATGGTCGCGATCGGCGCCAGCGTGATGTAGCGCTTGTCGAAGGTCAGCTTCATGCCGAGCGTCTCGACACCGTTGACCGTCTGCTTGCAGACGACGCCGAAATCCGGAATCGAAGTCGCATCCGACCCCGCGTACGGACCGGTCAGCGCGAAGCAGGGAATGTCGCGGCCGTCGGCAAGACGCGGCAGGTAATGGTTCTTCTGCTCTTCGCTGCCGTAGCGCAGCAGCAGTTCCGCAGGTCCCAGCGAATTCGGCACCGATACGTTCGACGCCAGCGTCGTTGAAATGCTGGCGAGCTTCTGCAGCACTGCCGAATGCGCCAGCGCCGAGAACTCCAGCCCGCCATAGCGTCTCGGGATGATCATGCCGAAGAATTTCTCGCGCTTGACGAACTCCCAGATCTGCGGCGGGAGATCCGCCAGCTCGTGCGTGATTTGCCAGTCGTCCACCATGCGGCACAGTTGCTCGCAGGGGCCGTCCAGGAATGCCTGCTCCTCGACGCTCAGTTGCGGCCTGGGTTGCGACAGCAGCTTCGACCAGTCGGGCTTGCCGGCGAACAGCTCGCCTTCGAAACCGACCGTTCCCGCATCCAGCGCGACCTGTTCGGTTTCCGACAACTTGGGCAGCACGCGGCGGAACACGTTCAGCAGCGGACGTGAAATCAATGCGCGCCGCAGCGGTACGAAGTTCAGGGGCAGCACGAACAGCACCGCGAACACGCCGAGCACGATCCAGGTGGCGCGCGGCGCGTGCAGGCCCAGGCCGGCGCCGACGATCGCGGCGATCGTCAGGAGCGACCACAACCACAAACGGCTGCGGAAATAGGCACAGGCGCCGGTGACCACCAGGGCGGCAAGAACGATCAGGAATACGTGCATGGGGCTTGCCTCATGTATCGCCGTCGGGCAGCGAACGAATGAAAGTCTCGATCGCGCCGGTGAATGCGTCGTTCGCATCCCCGGCGAGCATATGCGTGGCGTGCGGCAACTGCACGTGGCGTGCGTGCGGCAACAGTTTCATGAATTCGTCGATGGTGTCGTGCGAGACCACGTCGGAGCGCCCGCCGGATACCAGCAGCACCGGAACCCTGATCCTGCGCACGGCCTCCAGCAGGCGCGGCTGGTAACGCTCGCCTTCGTGCGCGACGGTTTCCAGCAGCGCCGGGTCCCAGTGCCAGCGCAGGCGGCCGTCGTCGCCACGGCGCAACAATGGTTCCAGTTCGTGAGCGCGCTTTTGCCGCGAACGGTGCGGCAGATACGCCGCGATCGCCGCAATCGCTTCGTCGTAATCGGCGAACCCGTCCGGATGCGCGCGCATGAAGCCGAGCATGCGCGCAACGCCGGCGGTTTCCCAGCGCGGCGTGATGTCCACCAGCACCAGTGCGCGAAACGGGGCCGGAGCCACCTCGCCGGCCAACGCGAGGCCGAGCAACCCGCCCATCGAGGCGCCCACCAGTATCGGCGGCGCGTCGAGCGATTGCGCGACGCCAAGCAGGTCCCCGAGGAATTGCTCGAGGTGATAGTCGCCGTCCGGCAGGCGATCGCTCTGCCCGTGCCCGCGCATGTCCATGGTGACCGTGCAAAGGCCGGCGGCGGCAAGCGCCTGCGCGCTGCGCGTCCAGGCGTGGCGGGTCTGTCCGAAGCCGTGCGCGAACAACACCGGCGGCGCGTCCGGTGCGCCGCGCTTTTCGATGGCCAAGCGCAACCCGTCCGCGCTTTCGAGAAAGCACGCACCGCTTGCAGCCCGTGTCATCGTGGCCACCATACGCATACGTATGGTAACGGTATTGTGACAGCTTGTCAACACTGGAGTCAACGGTGCACCCTTGGCACGGCGCTCGCTACGCGCTCCCGCGTATGGATTCGAAGATGCCGCCGATGCCATCGCGTACCGAACGCACTCGCCTGTCCGCCGAGGACTGGGAGAACGGCGCGTTGGACATGATTGCGGAAGAAGGCGTGAACGCGCTTGCCGTGGAAGCGCTCGCGCGCCGGCTCGGGGTCACCAAGGGCAGCTTCTACTGGCACTTCCGCACCCGGGAGGCGTTGCTGAAAGCGGCGCTCGCGCGCTGGGAAGCGCGTGACGAAGGTGAATTGCAAAGCCACGTCTTCACCATTGACGAGCCGCGCGCGCGCCTGCGTGAATTGTTTCACCGCGTGGCGCGCGATGCGCGACCGCATCGGGTGTACGCCGCCTTCCTGCAGGCACTGGACCTGGCGCCCGTGGCGCACGTGATGGGCCGCGTGTCGCAACGTCGGCTCGAGTTCCTGAATCAGGCCTATCGCCAGGCCGGCATGGGCAAGGCCGAAGCCTCGCATCGTGCGCGCCTCGCCTACGCCGCCTATGTGGGATTCCTGCAATTGAGCCTGATCGCCGACCTGCCGCGCCTGTCGCAGGATCAGTTCGACGCCTACGTCGAACACGTGATCGCGACGCTGGTTCCTGAATAACGGGAATTGGGGATTGGGGGCTGGGGCGCTCCGCTCCAGCCTTCTTGCAGCATCGAAATGCTTGTCTGCACAGCGACTTCGCGATCGTGCGCTCAAGAGCTGCGCATGTTCGATTTTTGTGCCCAGCCCCAGCTCCCAGTCCCCAGTCCCCTTTCCTTGCATTCACCTGCGGCCGGGGCTACCGTAACTTTCTGTCACTTTTTCGCAGGCGGGAGACATGGCAAGCAAACTGGATGCGCTGAACCGATGGGTGGATGAAGTCGCCCAGCGGACCCGCCCGGACCATATCCACTGGTGCGATGGTTCGGAGGCCGAGGCGCGCCGGCTCACCGGACTGATGCTGGAACGCGGCGACCTGCTGGAACTGAATCAGGAAACCCATCCCGGTTGCTACCTCCACCGCTCATCCCCCAGCGACGTGGCGCGTGTGGAACACCTCACCTTCGTCTGCACGAAGAACCAGGAAGACGCCGGCCCCAACAACAACTGGATGGACCCTTCCGAAGCGCACGCGAAGATCGACGCGTTGTTCGATGGCTGCATGGCGGGGCGCACGATGTACGTGGTCCCCTACTGCATGGGCCCGCTCGGGTCGCCGATCTCGCGCTGCGGCGTGGAGATCACCGACTCGCCCTACGTGGTTGTCAACATGCGGCTCATGACGCGCATGGGAACCTCGGCGCTGGAGCGCATCGAGCGCGAAGGCCACTTCGTGAAAGGCCTGCATTCCATCGGCGAGCTCGACCCGGAACGCCGCTTCATCATGCACTTTCCCGAAGAGCTTTCGATCAAGTCATACGGCTCCGGTTACGGCGGCAATGCGCTGCTCGGCAAGAAGTGCCATGCGTTGCGCATCGCCAGTTTCCAGGCGCGCTCGGAAGGATGGCTGGCCGAGCACATGCTGATCGTCGGCATCGAGAACCCGCGCGGCGAAATCCATTACGTCGCTGCGGCCTTCCCGTCCGCCTGCGGCAAGACCAACCTCGCCATGCTGATTCCGCCGGAAGGCTATCGCCGCGACGGCTGGAAAGTGTGGACGGTGGGCGACGACATCTGCTGGATGACGCCCGGCAAGGACGGGCGGCTGTACGCGATCAATCCGGAGGCCGGTTATTTCGGCGTGGCGCCTGGCACGTCCAGCAAGACCAACCCGAATGCGCTGAAGATGCTGGACCAGGATGCCATCTTCACCAACGTCGCGATTACGCACGACCACCAGCCCTGGTGGGAAGGCCTCGACGGCCGCAAGCCCGCGAAAGATTGGCAGGGCCGCGACTACGATCCCGGGAACGGTCCGGCCGCGCATCCGAACTCGCGTTTCACCGTGAGCGCCAGCCAGTGCCCGAGCTGGTCGCCGGAAGCGGAGAACCCCGAAGGCGTTCCGATCAGCGCGATCGTGTTCGGCGGTCGCCGCGAGTCACTGGTGCCACTGGTGTTCGAGGCGCGTGACTGGACGCATGGCGTGCTGGTCGGCGCGGGCATGGCATCCGAAACCACCGCCGCGGCCACCGGCAAGGTCGGCGTGGTGCGCCGCGACCCGATGGCGATGAAGCCGTTCTGCGGCTACAACTACGGCGACTATTTCGCGCACTGGTTGTCGTTCGACCGCGCCGGTGCGCAATTGCCGAAGATCTTCCACGTCAACTGGTTCCGCAAGGGGGCCGACGGCAAGTTCCTGTGGCCGGGTTTCGGCGACAACCTGCGCGTGCTGGAGTGGATGCTCAAGCGCGTCAAGGACGAAGTGGGCGCAGTCGAAACCCCGATCGGCCTGCTCCCGGAGCCGGGCGATCTCAACGCCGAAGGCCTGCACCTGGCCGACGGCGCGCTGGACGCATTGCTGGAATTCGACGCGCAAGGCTGGCATGCCGAACTCGCCGCGATCGGCGAATACCTCGACGGCTATGGCGACCGGCTGCCCGCGCCGTTGCGCGCCGAACAACGGCGCATGGCCGAAGCACTGAAAGACCATGCAGAAGGATCGGCCGCTCCGGCGCGCAAGGCCGCGGCGATGTCGTGACGACCGTCATCCCGCCCACGCGAAGCTCGGCCGTGGATGGCCACGGCTCGGCGGGCGGGGGGAGCCGGGATCCGGAGCGTTCCCTGCGGTGAGCGACGGCCGCCGCAGCCCGCCCCGGAAAGGCTCTTGATCCGGAGCGGCATCCCGGAACGACGAATGCATCCTTCGGCGGCATGAGGCGCTAAACCCTCCGCCGCATCGGCGCATCCAATCTGCCAAGATGGATGCCTGTCTCTCTTCCGGAATCTCCATGCAGCCAGCGCGCGGCGCGCCCGTGGCCGAACTTGCCAGCCGCGCCCCGGCCGACGGGGACGCCCAGCTCGCACGCAACGCCGCCCGTGGCGACAGCCGCGCCTTCGAAGCGCTGTACCGCCGCCACGCGGGCCGGGTGCACGGTGCAGTCCTGCGCCTCGTCGGCGGCCGCCATGCGCGCGCCGAGGAACTCACGCAGGAAGCCTTCGTGCGCGCCTGGCAGAAGCTGCCCGGTTTCCGCTTCGAGAGCTCGTTCGGCACCTGGCTGTATCGCCTCGCGATCAACACCGCGCTGATGGACCTGCGTTCGTTGAAGAACGATCCGGTCGAACAGGGCGTGGAGGAAGATGCACTGCCGGAATCCGGCGCGCAACCGTTCTGCCCGGCCGAGCGCGAGGAGCTGGAACGCGCAGTCGCCGCGCTGTCGCCGCGCACGCGCGCGGTGCTCGTTCTGCACGACGTGGAAGGCTGGAAGCACGAGGAGATCGCCGCCGAGCTGGGCATGGCGGTGGGCTCGTCGAAGGCGCAATTGCATCGCGCGCGGCGGTTGTTGCAGCGCGCCCTAGGAGTCAAAGAGCCATGAACCTCCATTTCGAAGATCGCCAGAAGCTGCGCGCGCTGGCGCAGCCGGTCGAGCCGCGGCGCGACCTTTGGCCTGCGATCGCCGCGCGAATCGAAATGCAATCGCGTGCGCCGCAGCGTCGCGTCCGGTGGCTGGCAGTGGCTGCCTCGCTTGCCTGCGCTGCGGTGATCGCCGGAGCGATCGGCATTCGCGCCCTGCATTCGCCGCAACCGGCGGACACGCCGGCGCAAGTCGCCGCGGCGGCAAACACGCCCGCGCGCTGGAAACCCGGCGATCCGCGCCTGCGTGGCGCGGCAGTCGAGCTGCACGCGGCCCAGGTCGAATTGCAGCAGGCGCTGGCGATCGCGCCGCATTCGCCCTACCTGCAACGCTTGATGCAAAGCACCGAACACCAGCAATCGCGCCTGCGTCGCCTCGACATCGGCGCCGGTTGACCAATCCTGCACCAGGACACGACCATGTACCGCAAACCTCGCCTCACCCGTACCCGCATTGCGGCGGTACTCGCCGCGGCAACGATGGCAAGCGCCGGCGCATATGCCGACACGCCGATCCACCTCGACCACGCCGCCGCACCGAATGCGCAGATCGTCATCCGCAATGTGAAAGGCGAAGTGCGCGTCAGCGGCTGGAACCAGAACCGCGTGCAGGTTGACGGCACGCTCGGGGATGGCGCCAAGCCCTTGCAGATCAGCGGCGACGCGCAATCGCTGGAGATCCGCGTGGAGTCGTCCGGCAAGTCCGGCAGCTGGTTCGGTTTCAGCAGCGACAACGGGATGGGCCCGACGGTGCTGGACGTGCACGTGCCGCATGCCGCCGCGCTGCAGGTGCACGTGGTCAGCGCGCCGGTGGACGTGACCGGCATGGACGGACGCAGCCTCGGGGTCAACACCGTCAGCGGCCGCGTGCACCTGAATGCGCACGCCGCGGCGGTGAAGGTGGACAGCGTCAGCGGCGACGTGGATTTCGAAGGCGCGACGAACGGACTCGACGTGCAGACGGTTTCCGGCGACGTGCAGGCCGCCACGATCAACGGCAGCGTCGCCGCGCAAACCGTGTCCGGCGACCTTCTCCTGCGCGGCAACGCGCTGGGCCGGGCGAACCTCGGCACCGTCTCGGGCGAGATCCAGCTCGATGCGGCGCTTGCGCCGGCCGCCATCTGGAAAGTGGACACCATGAGCGGCGACGTGCGACTGGCGATTCCCGCCGACAGCTCCGCGCAGATCAAGGCCGATACCTTCTCGGGCGACCTGCGCAGCGATTTCGGAAAACCCGCCGGAAGCGATCACGGCCCCGGCGAACACCTCGGCATCAAGGTGGGCGGCGGCAACGGCAGTATCGTCGTCAACAGCTTCAGCGGCGACGTGCACATCAACCGCGGATCGCGCTGAGCTGGCACAATCCGTCCTTTGCGCCGGCGGCCCGCGGGCGGTCGGCGCCGAGGAGCACGATGGCTGTATCGCGTCTACACGGCTTGAGCCAGGCCGCCGCGCAGCAACTGGTCGCGGCCGCGCAAGCGATCGAGAACGGCGGGCCGGACGCCGCTGCGGCGCGACTCGCGCCGGTGTTGTCCGCATACCCGACGCACCCGGAAGTGCTTCGCGTGCAGGCGGGCATCCTGAACCTGCGCGGCGACCACGGCGGCGCGGCCGCGCTGGTGAACCGCGCGATCCGCAGCCGGCCGGACGACGCCCTCTACTACAACACGCTCGGCAGCATCCTCGGATCGGCCAATGAATACGACGGGGCGATCGCCGCGTTCCGCCGGGCCTGTGAACTGCAACCGCAGCTCGCGATCGCCTGGTTCAACCTTGGCGTGATGATGGCGCGTTCGATGCGCCAGTCCGAGGCGATCGAGGTGCTCAGGCGGGCCATTGCCCTCGATCCCGCGCACATGCATGCGCGCGCGTTGCTCGGCGACATGTTGCGCGCCGGGAACCGGGGCGAGGAAGCCTCGGCGGAATACCGCCGCGTCATTGCGGAGCAGCCCTGGTCGGGCATGGCCTGGTGGGGACTGGCCGACCTGAAGACCTTGCGACTCGACGGCGGGGACATCGCGCAGATGCGACAGGCGCTGCACGACCCGCGGGCCGGCGACAACGATCGCATCGCATTGGGCTTCGCGCTGGCCCGGGCGCTCGACGACGAAGGCCGATATGCCGAATCGCTGGATGCGCTCTCGCAGGCCAACGCCCTCGCACGCCGACGGCGGCAATGGAATGCGCCGATGTTCAGCGCATGGCTTTCGACGGTGCTCGATTCGTTCGCCCCGCCTCCCGCCGGCGCGACCGACCCGGGACTCGGCCGCGAGGTGATCTTCGTCCCGAGCCTGCCGCGTTCGGGCTCCACGTTGGTGGAGCAGATCCTCGCCTCGCACTCCGGGGTGGAGGGGCCGGGCGAACTGCCGGACCTCCCCCTGACGCTTTCGGAGGAGGCCAGGCGTCGCGGCAAGCCTTTCCCGGCGTGGGTGCGCGAACTGCAACCGGCCGATTGGCAGCGGCTCGGGGAACGCTATCTGGAACGCACCACGGATCGGCGGAATGGCCGCGCGATCTTCACGGACAAGCTGCCGGGCAACTGGTACTACATCGGCGCCATTCGCGCGATGCTGCCGGGAGCGAAGGTCGTCGCCTGCCGCCGCGATCCGCTGGAAACGTGCTTTTCCTGCTACCGCCAGCATCTGGACGACAACGAGTACGCGCGCACGTTCGACGACCTTGCCGCCTACTGGCGCGACTATGATCGCGCGATCCGGCATTGGCGCGGCTTGCATCCGGACCACGTGTACGAACACGTTTACGAGGATCTGCTCGCCGATCCCGAAACCGCGATCCGCGCCCTGCTGGAATTCTGCGGCCTGACATTCGAGGATGCGTGCCTGCACTTCCACGATACGGCCCGCGACGTGCGCACGCCGAGCGCGATGCAGGTCCGCCAGCCATTGCGTCGCGACACCGCGCGCGCGGCGCGGTACGGAGCACTGCTGGATCCGCTGCGTCGCGCGCTCGGTTTGCCGGACTTCGCTGCATGACCATGGCGCCGACGCCGGAACAGCAGTGGCTGGATCAGATCCGCGCGCTGATCCTGCGCGGCGATCGCGGCGGAGCGCAGCGGATGCTCGGACTCGCGCTGACCGAACACCCGGGCTCCTTCGAACTGAGGCGCGCGCAGGCTGGTGCACACCGCTTGGCGCGTCGCGACGAGGCGGCGGAGGCCATGCTCCGGGAGTTGATGGTCGAGCGCCCCGGGGACACGGGCTGCGCCTTCGCATTGGCAGAACTGCTGATCGAACAGGTTCGGCCGCGCGCGGCCGGCGACGTGCTGCGCGCATGTTTCGAAAGCGGCGCGCAAGATCCCGATCTCGCCATCCGCGCGATCGAACTGCTGGACGAGGCCGATCGCAAGGCCGACGCTACGGTCATTGCCGACCTGGCGATCGCCGCCACTCCCTCCGATGCGCGCCTGCACGCCTATGCGGGAATGTTGCGACTGCAGTTGGGCGAGTTCGCCCGCGCGCGGGAGCACTGCCTGTTCGCGCTGGAACACGATCCGCGTGCTTGCGAGTGGCACGTTCCCCAGGGACTCGCAACCGCCCAACGCTACACGGATCCGGACCACCCGGACTTCGCGCTGTTCGCCTCGTGCCTGCAACGCGCGGGGTTGAGCGATCGTGGCCGGGCGACCCTGCTGTTCGCGCTGGGCAAGGCACATGACGACGTCGGCAATTACGCTTCCGCAGCGGATCTTTTTCGCGAGGCGAATGCGCTGGCGCGCACGCTGACCCGTTGGTCCCGCAAGGACTGGCGGCGCGGCGTGGAGGCACGGCTCGCCTCGGCACGCAGCGCAGGGCGCGAAGGGACGGCTGACGATTTCGTTCCGATCTTCATCGTCGGCATGCCGCGCTCCGGCACCACCCTGCTCGCGGAGTTGCTGGCGGGCCGCGCCGGCGTGTGCAACCGCGGGGAGCTGCCGTGGATCGCGACGCTGGCCGGTCAAGCTGGCCTGGCCGGCAACCCGTCGGCCGAAGCCCTGGCGCGGGGCGCGGCCTTTTACGCGGTTCGCGCCCGCCGCGACGATGCGTCGGACGCGCATTGGTTCATTGACAAGCAGCCGTTGAACTTCCGCTATCTCGATTTGATGCTGGCGCTGTTTCCGAACGCCAAGATCGTCCACTGCGCGCGCAATCCGCGCGACACCGCCCTTTCGCTCTGGATGCAGCCGTTCCGCGAAGACGTGCAGGGGTACGCCTGCGACTTCGGCGACATCGCCACGGTGATGCGCGATTGCGAGCGGCTGATGACGCATTGGCAGCGACTGTTCCCGCACGCGATCCGCACGGTTCGCTACGAGGAGCTGGTAGCCGCCAGGGACCCCACGCTGCCCGCGCTGGCCGAATGGATCGGCCTGCCGGAAGCGCGGAAGGATCCGGGCGAGTCCTCGAGCATCGGAACCGCAAGCCTGTGGCAGGCGCGCCAGCCGGTTTACTCGAGCTCGGTCCAGCGCTGGCAGGCGTATGCCGAATTGCTGCCGGAGTTGTCGCGCTTTCCGACGATTTGAGGCGCGCGAATTTCAGCGCCCCGGAAACAGCATGTAGGTCGAGAGGATGTACTTGTCGCCCGAAACCGGCGGCAACCCGGAGTGCTGGTACATCCAGAACGGCGGGAACATCAGCAGGCGGCCGGCGCGCGCCGCCACCTTGACGTGCAGGTCGGGGAACTCCGTCTCGCCGCCCTCCTCCACGTCGTTGAGGTACCACAGGAACACCATGTAGCGATCGGCGACTTCGTTGATCGAATCGAAATGCAACTGGAACTTCTCGTCCGCGCCGGGCCGGTAACGCTTCATGCGGAACTCCGCCAGACGCGGCGAGACGGGCACGGGGATCGAGAGCCCCACCTCGTCGTTGTAGCGCGCCAGGTATTCGCCGATCTGCCGGAAGAACAGCCCCTTCAGGGCATCGTCGGCCATCGGCGTGATGTCGAGTTCGGTCCAGGCGCTGTCGTCCAGGCCCGCGCGCCAGCCCGGTTCCCGCTTGACGTGTTGCTGCACGGATGCGTGGAACGCATTGATCAACTGTTTGCAGAAGGCGGGCGACAACGCACCGTCGTACCAACGGACGTAATCGCGCAGCGCCGTGCCGGCTGGCGTGCGGGTCGCCTGCACCTCAGCGTTCATAATTCCAGTGGCGCATCGCAGGCTCCAGAACCGGAAGCACGGGTTCGAAATATTCGCGGTAGCGCTGCCAGCGGCCGATCGAACCCGAATAGACAGGCTGCACGACCTGCGCGTAGCTCGGCGTTCCAATGTAACCCTTGCGCCTGGCGTGTTCGCTGAAATCGTGGAGCGGCTTGACGTCCTCGATCTCCAGGAACGCGCCAAGCCCGCGCACGTTGCCCTCGAAGTCATGGACGGCATCCTCGTATTTCCACTCGAACACTTGTGGCTTCAGCAAGTCCACGTGGGCGTGCCAGAACCGCATCGCGGCCGCGTAACCTGTCGCGAGCCGCGGCAGCGTCGAGCACAGTGCGACATAAGCGGGCGCATTGAAGTGCTGCATGTAGTTGCTGAGCACCACGTCGCAGGGATGGCGCACGACGAAGATGACCTTCGCATTCGGAAACAACCGGACCAGCAAGGGTAGCCGCAGCATGGTCAACGGGTTCTTGTCCACCAGGCGCTGGCCGGGTTTCAGGGTTACCACTTCGGCCACGGCCTTCCAGTAGACCTCGCGCAGGACCTCGCAGCCGGCGCTGTCCAGGTCGCCCAGTTGCTCCGGGTATTGCAGGCCCATGGCCTGCATGCGTTCGATCACCCGCTGCACGAACGGACGCTCGTCCATGGACGCCATCGCCGGATGCGCGTCCAGCATCTGCTCCAGCATGGTTGTGCCGGAGCGCGGAAAGCCGAGCACGAATATCGGCGAATGCTCCACGGCAGGACCCCCGACCGGCTTCCAGACCGCATATTGATCCGCCGTCACGTAGAAGTTGGCGATGTTGAGCGGATTGGCGCTGGGCTCCATCAGCTCGGGTACCAGTTGCGCGGCGATCGCAAGCTGGCTTTCGTGCGCCAGCCGCAGATATTCCATGCAGGCGGCGTAGTCGCCCTGCTTGTCGCACAGCTTGGCCAGGGCGAACCAGGTCGTGGTGCGTCCGCGTTCGGCGGCGGGATCCTGCAGCAAGCCCTCGAGCAACCTGCGCGCTTGCGAGACGTCGCGATCGCGCGCGCCCACGGCGGCCAGGGCTTCGATGATCTCGCCGCGCAGTTCGCGATGCGCGACGGCCTCCGGGGACGGCAGCAGCGCGAGCTGGGCGCGCGCCTCGTCCATGCGATTGAACCGCTCCAGCATCAGCACCAGCCGGGCACGCGCGGCCGCCCCGTGTTCGGGATCGTCCAGGTGGCGGCGCAGCAACGCTTCGCCTTCGTCGTTGTGCCCGAGCCGCAACAGCATCGCGGCAAGCTCGATGCGCAGCACCCCGTCGAGCCGCGCTTCCCACGCGCGCCAGCTCGCCAGGATCTCGCGCGCCCGCTGTTCCTCACCGCACTCCAGGCACATCTGGGCACAGTAGATGCGGGCTTCGAAATCCTCCGGTGCGATCTCGCATACACGCAGGAGGTAATCCTTTGCCTTGACGATGCGCTTCCACTCCATCTGCAGGAAGCCCATGTTGGCCAGGAACTGCGGGTTTTGTGGCTGCAGCGCCAGCGCGCGGGAAAAGGCATCGTGGGCCTGATCCAGGCGACCGCCATGACGCAGTGCCGTACCCAGATTGTTCCAGTACGACGCATCCGCGGGCCAGCGCTCGACCATGTGCGCGAATACATCCGCGGATTCACGGGTCCGCCCCTGGTTGAGCAAGGACAAGCCCAGCACGTTGGAGGCAAGGGCCGCTTCGGGCTGCACCGCCAGATGCGCGCGCGCCATCGCCTCGGCTTCGCGCAAGCGCCCCTGCTGGAATGCGCGCACGATGCTGTCGAGGGCAGGAATGGACGGCTGGGCCAGGGGTGTGGACATGTGGGCGAGAGGCAACTCTTCGCAACAAGTGTAATGGCTCGCCGACGTGCGTGCTGCGGTGGAGCCGCCGCTTGCCGCGTGCCGGCCCGGCTACGCCGTGCGTTCGGACGAAACGGCGCAAAAAAAAAGCCGCGCGGTTCGCACCGCGCGGCTTCGAGTTACGGCAGTACTACTTGTCTTAGAACTTCACCGTCGCGCGCGCCCAGTAGAAGCGGCCGATCGTGTCGTACGTGTTCACGTCGGTATCGCCATTGAGCACGTTGGTCTGGGTGAAGATCGGCGGCTGCTTGTCGAACGCGTTGTCCACACCGATGCTGATCTGGGTGTTGATCGGTTCGATGTTGTAGCCGACCTGGATATCGTTGTAGATGATATCCGGCACGCGGAAGCAGTACGCCTCGAAGGCACCGTCGGCGCTCTGGTTCTCGGCAGGGGCACAGCTCCCCACCACCTCGTGGCCGATGTAACGCACGCGCCAGGACGCATCCCACGCACCCAGCTTCCAGCCCGCGTTCAACTGGCCACGCCAGCGCGGATAGGAGCCGTAGTCGGTGTAGAAATGCCCGGCCACATGCGACACCTGGCTGTTGGGATCGCCCGGCACCGTGTTGTTGGTGAACTCGGCCAGGTAGGTCGCTTCCAGGCCCAGGGTCACCTGACCCGGCAGCCAGCCCACCTGCGGCACGCGGTAGTGCACGCCCAAGTCAACGCCACGCGTATCCAGGCGGCCCAGGTTCACCGTCGGCTGGCTGATGAACTGCACCTGGCCGTTGGCACGACGATGAATCAGCGCACAGAGCGGGCTGCTGTTGTTCGCGAAGCAGACGTTGGCCGCGGTCTGCGCACCGACGGTCGTGATGGTGTCGTTCAGATAGATGCGCCACAGGTCGGCGTTGACGGACAGGCCCGGCACGAAGTGCGGGTCGTACACGAAGCCGAAGTCGAACGACTTGCCGAACTCGGGCTTCAGCGGATAGCCCGCCGCCACGGAGCCGGAAACCACGCCGGTGGTCTGCGAGAGACCGTTCTGCAGGCTCTGGAACGTCGCGTTCGGCGCCACGTTCTGGCAAGCATTGGCATGGGCCGCAAGGGTCGCGGCATCCAGACCGATACACGGATCCGAGAACTGCGGAGCGTTGCCGGTCGGGCTGGTGAACAACTGGCCGATGGTCGGCGCACGGAACACGTCCTGGATCGTGCCGCGCAGCAGCAGGTCGTCAATCGGACGCCACTCCACAGCGATCTTGGTGTTGTTGGTGCTGCCCGCCAGCGAGTACTTGGAGTAGCGGTCACCCAGGGTGACGTTCAAGGACTGGACGAACGGCACATCCTTCAGGATCGGGATGAACAGTTCCGCGTAGGCTTCCTTGACGTTGTAGCCACCTTGCAGGGACGCAGAGCACGCGGACTGCGGGCCCTGGCACTGGCCGAACGTGGGGCTGTTCGGGTTGGCGTCAATGACGCTGAGGTAGCTGACCACCGAGTGCGAGTACAGCGTGCGGTAATCGGCACCCACCGCCAACTGCGCATCGCCGGCCGGCAGGCTGAACAGATTGCCGGTGACGCTTGCGTTGTAGCTGCGGAACACGTTGACGAAGCTGTTGAAGAAGGTCGCCGCGTACGGAGCCTCGGTCGCGGCAATCGCCGGATCGTTCTGGTTGCCGAACATGTTGATCGGGGTGCAGCCGGAAATCACCGTGGTCGCGTCGCCCGGCGTGCTCACGCAGATCGGCTGACCGGTGACGGGATCGAGCATGGACGGACCGACCGCATTGCGGAACTGCTGGTTGTACACCAGGTCGCCGGTGCCCTTGGCCAGCTGGCTGATGTGGCCGTAGTTGTAATTGGCATCCCAGGTCCAGCTACTCTGGCCGAAGCCGCCCTTCACCCCGAACACGCCCTGGTCGGTGGTGGTGGTGTAGTTGGTGCTGCGCTGGCCCACGCCGGTGAAGCGCGTCAGGAACTCGTAGGAGTTCTGCACGAAGTCGCCGGTCTTGGTGGAGACCGCACCCGCGTTGTTCTGCGGCGGACCGAAGTCCACGCCGAACGGGTTGTACATGCTGTACTGCGAGATCGTCACGCCATCGCTGAGTGCGTCGAACGGCAGCGGCGCAATCGCATAGGCCGAGGTCGTCTTGTTGTGGAACACATCCATGTAGGCCTGGATGTTGTCGCTCAACTGGTAGTCGCCCTTGAAGAACGCGTTGGTGCGCTCCTGCGGGGTCAGGTCGTAGTTGAGCGTCTGGTAGTTGTACGAATCGGCGCCGGTGTAGCACTTGTAATCGGCGAGCGAGGAGCCGTCGCCGGCCGTGCCGACCTGGCCATCGCCCGGATTGGATTTCAGCGTGGCGCTGGAGCAGCTTCCGTCGCCCACGCCCGCCTGGCCCGGTGCAAACACGTCGTTGCCATTGACGTCGGTCGTAGCCAGGATCGCGCGGGCATACGGGTTGCGGCTGGAACCGAACGCGTAGATGTTGCCGTAGTACAGGTACAGCGCGTCCTTCGAGAAGTCGCGCGAACCCGCACCCACCGGATCGAACTTGTTGTAGTCCACGCCGGCAAGGATGCTGCCCTTGTCGGAGGTCTGGCCGAAGATGAAGCTCACGCCACGACGCTCGGCGTCGTCGCGATCGGAGATACCGTAGTTCACCGAGAACTCGGCGCCCTGGTAATCCTTGCGCAGGATGAAGTTGATGACGCCACCGATGGCGTCGGAACCGTACACCACCGAACCGCCGTCGTTCAGGACTTCGACGCGCTCGACCAGTTCGGCCGGGATGATGTTCAGGTCGTTGTTGGTGACGCGGCGACCGTCAACCAGCACCAAGGTGCGGCCGGTACCCAGGCCGCGCAGGCTGGCGAAGGTGCCGCCGGTGCCGCCGCCGTTGTTCACGCGCGTGTTCTGCGGCGAACCGGTCACGGCCGGAAGATCCTGGACCAGATCGCCCAGGGTCACCTTGCCGCTGTTGGTGATCTGCGTGCGGTCAATGGTCACGACCGGGTTGGCCGTTTCCAGATCCACGCGACGAATGTTCGAACCCGTGACCACAATGGTCTGGAGGGTTTGGGGCTGATTGGTTTGCCCTTGGTCGGTTGCCTGGTCTTGCGCCTGGGCAGTGCCTACCGCACCCACGGCGGCAACGGCACCCAGCGAAAGAGCCATACGCACGGCCTTGGAAAGCTCATTGCGGTCAAGTCTCATTACACTCTCCAACGTCAGATGTGACACAGTTTCGGGACAAGTGCTCCGCCCTGGAAAAAGCCAGCGAGGCCCACTAAACCCTCGGCAGGGACGGATGCTAACAACTTCCTAACCCTTTGGGAATCCCCCCGTAACAGGGCGCACGATCCGCGCCGAAGGCGCGTCTCGCGTGCATTTGACGGTTTGATTCCCCCAGGTCAGGACGTTGACGCCCGCCTCCTTTCTGATCCGGCGTTCCGGCTCCCCTTCCCGCGACGGATTCCGTATTGAATACGTGAAAACGGCGTTAATTGCAAGTGGCGGAGCAACAAAGCTCCACCCGCCAGGCAACCGAGCGGCGATGAGCGAGGAGGACGCGGGGGAACCGGAAACCGGAACCGGGGCATCCGAAAGATGCCCTTTACAGCTCCTGGTGATACTGCACGTACGGCACGCGCGCCTGATCGGGGCTGATGTCCTGCGGATTCAACAGCGGCTGCTTGCCCGAGGACCACACGTTCTGCGCGCCGAAACTCAGCTCGCCCTGCCATGGCAGGCGCA
>DASVDY010000178.1:0-2209 GCA_036380855.1 Rhodanobacteraceae bacterium | reverse complement strand
CCGCTGCGGGTGCGGGCGGGCCTGGCGCTGTTGCTCGGCGCGGCCTTCGCAGTGCCCGTGCATGCCGCTGCGCTCTACGAGTGCAATGGCAGCCAGGGTGAGACGGTTTTCACCAGCCATCCTTCCGAATACCACGGCTGCAAGTGGGTGAGCGGTTCGCGCTCCGCTCCGCGCAAGCCGGCGAAGCATGAAGAAGCGAGGCCGGTGCCCGCCACGCTGGTCCAGTCGGACGCGGCACCGGCATCGAAAGAGGCAAAGGCCAATCCGGCGGTCATCAAGATCACGCCGTTGCAGGCTTCGAGTGCTCCCGTTGTCAGTGCACTGCCGACAGCGCAGGGCGTGCTGCCGATCGCCAAACCCTGGCCGATGGCGGTGATGGATACGATCGCGACCAACCTGCTGCCGAAACTGCTGGAGCCGACGCAACCGCCGCCCGCGCCGGTCCGTTCGTCCTTGATGCAGCCCGGCTCCTCATCGGGCCATGCGCCGCTGAGCGCGTCGGTTGACGGGCCGAAGCGCGGCGCGGTCTACAAGATCACGCGCAAGGACGGCACCGTCGAATACACCAACATCGCCTCGCGCGCGCGGGGCGGCAACGCGGCGATGCTGTTCACCTACATCATCACCTGTTACGCCTGCAACCTGCATTCGCGCGTTGACTGGAATACCGTCGCGCTGCACCTGAACGACTACGACGACGCGATCCGCGCTGCCGCGGCGAAGAGCGGGGTAGGCGAGGCGTTGCTGCGCGCGATCATCCATGCCGAGTCCGGCTTCAATCCGCGCGCGCTGTCCTACAAGGGCGCGCAGGGCCTGATGCAGTTGATGCCGGGCACCGCCAGCGACATGGGCGTGGCCGATGCGTTCGACGCGACGCAGAACATCGCGGGCGGCGCGAAATACCTTGCGCAACTGCTGAAGGACTTCAACGGCAACGCGACGCTCGCCGCGGCGGCCTACAACGCGGGCGAGGCGGCGGTGCGCAAGTACAACGGCGTGCCGCCCTATGACGAGACGCAGGTGTACGTGAAGCGCGTGGCGATCCTGCGCGACCGTTATCTGAAAGCCTTGCATCCGGCCGCGCTGGCGGCAGCGGGCGTGCAGTAGGGCGGGTTTCAACCCGCCGATGACAGGCGCGAAATCCGTGCGGCGGGTCAAGCCAGCGTAGCCCGGATGAATCGAAGCCAGCGTAGCCCGGATGGAGCGAAGTGAAATCCGGGAGGTCGTCATTGAGTGATCCCCGGATTGCGCCGCCGCTGCGCGGGCTTCATCCGGGCTACTTATCTGGCGGCGGCGGGGGGCAGTAGGGCGGGTTTCAACCCGCCGATGACAGGCGCGAAATCCGTGCGGCGGGTCAAGACCCGCCCTACGCCTGGCGCACTGCACGATTCACGACGGGCATGATCGGGTTTGATCAACCCCGATCCGTCCCGCTCGCCATCTCCGGCCTTCGCGCCAGCACCACGTCGGTGCGGAAGGGCGCGCCGTCACGCAGGCCCGACACTTCCACTTTGGTGCCGGGTTTCAGTTCCGCCTCGCGGTTGCGCAGGTCGGCGGGGTCAATCACCGGCTTCCGGTTCATCTGCAACAGCACGTCGCCCGGTTGCAGGCCGGCTTTCGCGGCCGGGCCGCCCGGATAGACGTCGGTGACGGTGGCGCCGCGCGCCGCCGCGGCGGGCAGGCCGGAATTGGCCGCAACCGCGACGCCGGTGTAATCGGCGCCGAGCCAGCCGCGCACCACGCTGCCGTGCTCGACGATCTGCTCCAGCACCATCTTGGCGGTGCGCACGGGAATGGCGAAGCCGATGCCTTCCGCACCGACGCCGCGCTCGAGCATCGCGGTATTGATGCCGACCAGTTGCCCGTGCGCGTTCACCAGCGCGCCGCCGGAATTGCCGGAGTTGATCGCGGCGTCGGTCTGGATGAAGTCTTCGTAGGGCGACAGGCTCAACTGCCGGCCGATCGCACTGACGATGCCCATGGTCACGGTCTGGCCGATGCCGAACGGATTGCCGATCGCCAGCACCACGTCGCCCACGCGCGGCATCGAGGATGCGGTCCTGATCGAGGGCAGCCTGCCGGCGTCCACTTTCAGCACCGCGAGGTCGGTGTCGTTGTCGGAGCCGATCACGCGCGCGTGCGCGACGCGCCCGTCGTAGAGCATCACCTGGATGTCGTCGGCGCCGGCGATCACGTGGTTGTTGGTGAG
>DASVDY010000177.1:0-5055 GCA_036380855.1 Rhodanobacteraceae bacterium | reverse complement strand
GCACGCCGCACCTTGGCAACTACGTCGGCGCGATCCGGCCGGCGATCGCGGCCAGCCGCAAGCAGGATGTCGACGCATTCTTCTTCCTCGCCGACTACCACGCCCTGATCAAGTGCGACGATCCCGCGCGCGTGATGCGCTCGCGGCTGGAGATCGCGGCGACGTGGCTCGCGTGCGGGCTGGATCCACGGCGCGTCACCTTCTACCGGCAATCCGACATCCCGGAAATCCCGGAGCTCACCTGGATACTGACCTGCGTCGCGGCGAAGGGGCTGATGAACCGCGCGCACGCCTACAAGGCGGCGGTGGATGCGAATGTCGCCAGCGGCGAGGATCCGGATGCGGGCATCAATCTCGGCCTGTATTCGTATCCGGTGCTGATGGCCGCCGACATCCTGATCTTCAACGCCAACCAGGTGCCGGTCGGGCGCGACCAGGTGCAGCACATCGAGATGACACGCGATATCGGCCAGCGCTTCAACCACATCTACGGCAAGGCATGGCGGGTGGCGGGCGGCGGCAAGGGCGATCCGTTCACGCTCCCGGAAGTAGTGCTCGAGGAGCGCGTGGCGACCTTGCCGGGCCTGGACGGCCGCAAGATGAGCAAGAGCTACGACAACACCGTGCCGCTGTTCGAGGGCGACGCCAGGGCCACGCGCGAGGCGATCGCGAAGATCGTCACCGATTCGCGCGAACCGGGCGAGCCGAAGGACCCGGACAGTTCTTCGCTGTACGCGATCTACCGCGCGTTCGCTTCCGAATCGGACGCCGCGGCCTATCGCGAGGCGTTGCAGCAGGGTCTGGGCTGGGGCGAGGCGAAGCAGAAGCTCGCCGCGCTGATCGAGTCGGAACTGGGCGACGCGCGCGAAAAATACAAGCGGCTGATGGCGCATCCGGACGAGATCGAGGAGATCCTGCGCGAAGGCGCAGGAAAGGCGCGCGCGATCGCGACGCCTTTCGTGCAGCGATTGCGAGAGACGGTGGGGCTGGGTTCGCTGGTCGAACCCGCGCAAGCGCGCGTTACGAAGAAGCAGGCCGGGAAGCGTGCGCGCATCGTCAGCTTCCGCGATGCGGAAGGCTTCCGCTTCCGCCTGCTCTCCGCGGAAGGCGACGAACTGCTGCTGTCGAATGCCTTCGCCGATCCCAAGCGCACCGGCGAGATCGCGCGCGCCTTGCTTGCCGCGGATGCGGCGCCGGTCACCGAAGCCGAGGGCACGACGCGCTACGCTTTGCTGCTGGATGGCGAGCGCATCGCGCTCAGTCCGGCCTACGCCGGAGCCCTCGAGCGCGATGCCGCCATCACCACGTTGATGGATGCGCTTCAGTCGTTGAGGAGCTGAATCATGCCCCTGCTTGCGGTGTTGTTGCTCGGCCCGTGGCTGGCCGTGCTTGCGTGGTTGTACTGGCTGTACGTGCGTCGCACCTTCGGCGCGCATACGCGCGCGGGTTTCGACGCGGCCATCCTGGTGCTCGCGGGTATCGCCGCGATCGCGGGTGCCGACATCGCCTACGTGATGGAATCCGGCGTCGCCGGAGCGATCTGGAAGCAGGTCGCCGCGGTGCTGGTGTCCTACGCGGCCTTCAGCGCGGTGCTCGCGTTCGGCTTGGCGCGCCACCTCTGGTTGCGCAAGCGGCGCGCCTGATCACGACTGCACCGCGTGCGCCTCAGCCGGCGCTCGCGGCGGTGGCCGGCGCGACCGGCAGCGACACCGGTGCGGCCGGCTGGTAACCGGGCGGGATCTCGAAAAGCGCAGGATCTGCGGGCGCGGTGCGCAGGTGTCCGTGCCAGAGCACGGTTTGGCCCGACATCATTTCCATCATCGCTTCCGGCGGTTCCTGCGGATGGTTGTCCAGCACGGGCGCGTCGTGCGCATGGGCTTCGTACAAGACCAGGCGATCCGCGCCGCCCGGCGCATTGCGTACGCTCGCCGAATCTCCCGCGCAGTCGGTTCCCTGCAACGCGTTCAGCGACGCCAGTGGCAGCGTGTAATCGCCGACGTAACGCGTGACGGTGATCTTCGTCGCATCGTCGTCGGGGGAGTTGCCCGGCTCGCGATACCGGAACCCCTGCGCCGGCACGCCGGCGATCTGCGTCGCGCCGAGCGCCTTCACATCCGCCGGCGCCGCATCGCAACCGAACTGCGAAAACGAGATGGCGTCGGTCAGCGGCTCGACCGTATACGTCTTGTCGAACGGGGTCAGCACGATCTTGCGCCGGCGATCCGGTTGCAGCAGCGTGACTTCGCCGGTGTCCGTGTTTTCCACGCGCAGGCGATTTCCCCACGCCGAGACGTGCAGCAGTTGCGGACGCTGGAACAGCGACATCATGGACTGGCTGTATTGCTGGACCGCCTCGTTGATGTGCTCTTCGTGCTTCTTGCGGACTTCGGAGGTGATGGCGCCCTGCACGGTTTCGACCACCATGCCGACCACCGGCACCCGGCTCAAGACGGCGCTCTCGGCCATCTCGCCGGCGCCTTCGATGTTGGCGCGCGCCATTGCATGGTCCATGGAGCCGGCCTTGGGCATCCTGGCCTGGAATTTCGCGGCAGCCTCGCGTATCTGGTCCTCGCTGTCGCCCCGGAGCAATTGCTGCACGTTCGCGTATTGCTGTTCGAAGGCGTCCGGCGGCGGCAGCGGCTGGCCGGCGGGAACGCTTACCCGCAGTTGGTCGAATTGCAGCATCGTGGCGGACGATTGGGCAGACGCCCGCGCGCCGGCATTCGCGCCGGCGCCGGTAGAACTCGCCTCGACCTGTGCCGACAGCGGCGCGCACGGCGCGAGCGCGGCCCCCAGTAGAATTGCCCATGCAATGCGCTTCACCGGATTGCCCTCCCAATCCTGCTGCAATCCTATTCACAAGCACTGCGACCTTGCAAATCGCACGCGCATGACTTTCGTCCCTCGGCGCGATTCAACGCATCCGCTAGTTTGCGCATCCAACACGCGAATCACTCCCGGGTCGCCTCCGCGTGCGGCTCACGATGCGGAATGGACCGGATGCGCTTTCGCCTTGCACTCGCTTGCCTCGTACTGTTCGCATCGCCGGCATGGGCGATCACCTTTGACGGCCACATTGATCCTGCCGAATGGCAGGGCGCCCGGCACATCACCGATTTCCGCCAGACCCAGCCGCTCACCGGCAGGCCGGCGACTTATCCCGTGGAAGCCTGGGTGCTCGCCACGCCGAAAGGGTTGGCGGTAGCGGTGCGCGTCACCCAGCCGCCGGGCGTGCCGCGCACGGAACAACACGTGCAGCGCGATTTCCAGGATCCCGTGGATCGCGTCAACGTGGACGTGGACTTCAACGGCGACGGCCGCACCGGCTACAACTTCACGATTGCCTCCACCGGCGCGATAGATGACGAGGTCATCACCAACGAGAACAATTTCAATCGCGACTGGGACGGCATCTGGCAGCACGCGGTGACGCAGGACGCGCAGGGCTGGTCGGCGGAAATGCTTATCCCGTGGTACACCGCGCCGATGCACTCGGCCACCGATGGCCAGCGCACGATCGGCGTGTACATCGATCGCGTGATCGCTTCCACCGGCGAGCGCGCGGCGTGGCCGCTGGCAAGCTACGCCAGGCCGCGTTTCCTTTCCGATTTCGAACGCATGGAGGTGCCGGCCTACCATCAGGCCTTGCTGGCGGTGACGCCTTACGTGTCGGCGTTGTACGACAACGTGCATGGGCAGGGCGCTTTCAGCAAGGGCGCCGACATCTTCTGGAAACCGAACGGACAGTTCCAGTTGACCGCCACGATCAATCCGGATTTCGGTGAAGTCGAAAGCGACGACCTGGTGGTGAATTTCGGCGCGACCGAAACCTACTTTTCCGACAAGCGGCCGTTCTTCACCGAGAACCAGGGCATCTTCGACTTCAGCCTGCTGGACGACAACAGCCAGCTCGTCTACACGCGGCGCGTGGGAGGGCCTGCCGACGACGGCAACGGGGTGAGCGACATCGGCGCGGCGGTCAAGTTCAACGGCAGCATCGGCACCACCAACTACGGCGTGCTCGCCGCCGACGAGCGCGGCGCAGCCGGCCGGACCTTTGGCGCGTTGCGCCTGGTGCACGACTTCGGCGACCAGAGTCTCGGCCTCATGGTGACGCGCGTGGACCACCCCTTGCTGGATCGCACCGCCACCGTGGTGGGGATGGACCACCACTGGCATCCCACCGACCGGTGGACGATCGGCACCAACGTGGTCGGCAGCGGCATTGATCAAACCGGACAGGAAACGCAGGGTTTCGGGGCGACCCTCCTGGCCGACTACGAGATGGACGACGGCTGGCGCCAGCAATGGCTGGGCATGCATTTCGACGACAAGCTGCAGGTCAACGACTTCGGTTATCTGGGGCGCAACAATTTCGACTACGCGCACTGGGAAGTGCGCAAGCGCATGACCGACCTGCCGGCGGATTCGCGCTATCTCGATCACGACTGGCATTTCCGGATTGACGCGCTGGACAGCGACGATCGCCATCTCGCGTTGCGGCGGCAGTTCCGCGTCAATCGCAGCAGCGACCTGCGCGATGGCAGCAGCGAATTTGCCCAGGTCAACATAAACAGCGCCGGCTGGGACGACCTGCTGACGCGCGGCCGCAACCCGCTGCACTTGCCGCCCTCGATCGCCATGCACTGGGAGCGCAGCACGCCGCGCCAGGGGAATTGGACGTACAAGACGCAGGTGGAGTTGTATACCGGCGGGTTGTCCGGCAACCACGAGGTCGGCTACGACTTCAAGTTCATCCCGACCTACTTCGTGAGCGACACCTTCAGCCTCTATGCCGGCCCCTATTACGAACACACGCCGGACTGGCTGATCTGGCAGCACGACAACCTGATCGGCCGCTACAACCAGCATACGCTGGAGCTGGACTCGGGCTTCGACTGGTACATCGGCGACCGTTCGGAGCTGCGCCTCAAATTGCAGGCGATCGGGCTGGATGCGCGCATCCGCGGCGCCTACGAGGTGGCGGCCAGCGGTGCCGCGGTACCCAGCAGTGAATCCGTGGACGACCTCCAGCTGCGCCAGCTCGGCGTGCAG
>DASVDY010000176.1:0-5546 GCA_036380855.1 Rhodanobacteraceae bacterium | reverse complement strand
GTTCCGAACGGCGAGGTGCGGCTGCGCGGCGTGGGCATCGTGAAGTGCGAGGAGATCATCAAGGATGCAAGCGGCGCGCTCATCGAACTGCGCTGCACGCTCGACCCGACTTCACGTCAAGGCATGGAAGGCGCCAACCGCAAGGTGAAGGGCACGATCCACTGGGTCAGCGCGAAGCACGCGATTCCAGCCGAAGTGAGGTTGTACGACCGTCTGTTCGACGTCGCCGATCCTGACGACGATTCGGACGGCAAGACCTATCGCGACCACCTCAACCCGAACTCGCGCCGGATCGTGCGCGGCTTCCTGGAACCATCCCTGCGCGACGCCGCGCCGGAAGCGCACTTCCAGTTCGAGCGGCTGGGCTATTTCGTGGCCGACCGCCACGACCACGCGCGCGAGCGCCCGGTGTTCAACCGGGCGGTGACGCTGCGCGATACCTGGGCGCAGAAGGCGGGCTAGTCGAGCACCACTCCGAAACGCGCGCGCATCTCGCGCTTGCCGGCAGGGGTCACGCCCAATGCGCGGCTGTCCAGGTCGCGCGTCACCCACTTGCGCCGCAGCGCCACTTGCAGCAGTTCGGCGCCGATCGCGCCGGCCAGGTGCGGGCGGCGCTCGCTCCAGTCCAGGCAGGCGCAAGCGAAGCGGCGGCGGGCCGCGCGCGCGGCTTGCACCTCGACGCCGAGCGCGGCCAATGCCTCGGCGCCGGCCGCGGTCAGGTCGTAGCCCGTGCCGCCGTCGCGCTCGCGTTTCAGCCAGCGCAACGCGAACAGCCGGTCATGCAGCGCCACCGCCAGCGCCCCGGCCATGTGGTCGTAGCAGGTGCGCGCCGCGCGCAGGCGGTGCGGCGTGTTCGGTTCGAAACGCTGCGACGGCTTGCCCGCCACCACGCTGAGCGCCTCGAGGGCCGCCGCCACCTGCGCGTCGGCGAGGCTGTAGTAGCGATGCTTGCCCTGCACGAGCACCTGCACGAGCCGCTGCTGCAGGAGCCTGGCCAGGTGCACGCTCGCGGTGGACGGACTGACTTCCGCGACGATCGCCAGCTCCGTGCTGGTCCGCGCGCGGCCGTCCAGCAGCGCGTAGAGCATCCGCGTGCGCGCGGGCTCCGCGATCGCCGCGGCGATTCCGGAAACCGGCGCCTCGCTGCGTTCTACGTCCATTATTTGATGCTAAACGAAGCATGCATGTCCCTCAAGCGCCATCCTCCAGGCATGGAAACGGACGAGCGCGAAGAATCGGGACCGGACGCAGCCCGCATGACGCGGCGGGGATTCCTCGCGCACGGCGCGGCGCTGGCCGCCGGCGTCGCCGTGGGCCTGCCCGCCCTGCCCCGCGATTTGCCGTCCGGCCTGCCCTTGTCGCGCACACCAAGGAACCCGAGCATGAAGATCGCCTGCATCATCCGCTATGAGATCGATCCGTCCCAACGCGACGAGTTCCGGCAGTATGCGTCGGCCTGGGGGCGCATCATCCCGCGCTGCGGCGGCGAACTGATCGGCTACTTCCTGCCGTGGCAGGGCACCAACTACGTCGGCTGGGGCCTGATCGCATTCGACAGCCTGGCCGCCTACGAGCTCTACCAGCGGCGCCTGCGCGAGGATGCGGAGGGGCGTCGGAACTTCGAGTTCGCGCAGGCCCGCCGCTTCATCCTGAAAGAGGAGCGCAGCTTCGTCGAGACCGTGGACGGCACCTTCATGGCGCCGGCGGCGGGCACATGAGGCCATCCATGGTCAGCGGAGCGCTGCTGTGCGTTGTACTCGCGGCTCCGCCAATGGCGACGAGCCGCGCGGATGCCCCGCCTGCACCGGGCGAGGTGCACACCGACGTGGTCCTTGCCGCATACCCTGCGTTTGCGGTCGGCGACGAACTGCTGCGGCGCTTTTTGAGTCCGCTGACCCGCTCCAGGATCTTGGAGCGCCTGGCGCATTCCGGACAGAAGCTGAGCAAGCAGTCCCTGGATCCGGCGCAGGAGCGCTTCGCGCTTTATGTTCCGCCCGGGCCTCCGCCCCCGGACGGCTATGCCCTGCTCGTGTTCGTGCCGCCCTGGGAAGATGCGCGGGTACCGCCCCAGTGGGTCCCCGCGCTGGACCGCCAGAAAACGATCTTCGTCAGTGCAGCGCGCTCCGGCAACGATGACGACGTATTCGACCGCCGCGAGCCATTGGCACTCGTTGCCGAATACAACGTCGCGCAACGCTACCCCGTCAATCCGGAGCACATCTATGTCGCCGGCTTCTCCGGTGGCGCAAGCGTGGCCTTGCGCCTCGCACTCGGTTATCCGGACGTGTTCCGGGGCGCGCTGCTCGATGCCGGCGGCGAGGCTGTCGGGACCGCGCAGGTACCGCTTCCGCCAGCCGACCTTTTCCACCGTTTCCAGGAGACGACGCGGGTTGTATACGTCGAGGGCACGGACGATGCCGGGCCCGCTGCCGACTCCGGAATGGCGCCGGAAGCGGCGCGTCCGGCGGCGCCTCCGACCGGCCTGTACGAAGCGACGCGGCAGGGGGCCGGGGTCACCCTGTACCTGAGCGGCCAGGCTGCGAGGGCGCATGCCGACAGGAGCAGCGGAAGCCGCAATTCACTCAAGCGATGGTGCGTCGCCAACGTTGACCACATCGCCGCAGACGGCGTGGGACATCAACTCGTGGACGCCAAGGTTCTCGAGCGCGCCTTGGTCGCGCTGCGCAAGCCGGTGGTTGAAGACCCCAGCGGATTGTCCACGTGCCGCCACCGCAACGAAGGGGACATGGGTGCGCTGTTGGAGCAGGCGCGGCAACTGTCGGCACGGAACAAGCCGGACGAGGCGCGCAAGCTGCTTGAAGGGGTTGACGCGCAATACGGGGGCCTTGCGGCACCCGGCACCGTCGAGTTGATGCGGCGACTCGATACGCCGCATTGAATCTTCAGCCCCGCTCGCGCAACCACGCGAGCACGGAGTCCCCGTCCATCGGCCGCGCGATGTGGAAGCCCTGCGCCTGGTCGCAGCCCAGCTCCGCCAGCGCGCGCAGCTGCGCTTCGCTCTCCACGCCCTCGGCCACGGTGACCAGGTGCAACGCCTGCCCGAGTCCGATGGTGATCGCCACCAGCTTGTGCGCCTCTTCCGAGCCGAGCATCGCGCCCACGAAGGACCTGTCCACCTTGATTTCCGAGAACGGCAGGTTCGCAAGCTGCACCAGCGAGGAATAGCCGGTGCCGAAATCGTCAATGCTGAGCCGGAAGCCTTTCAGCCGCACCCGCGTCAGGATGTCCAGCGCGTCCGCGGTGCGGCGGGTGGCGCTGGTCTCGGTGAGCTCCAGCACGATCCGCGCCGGATCAATGCGCAACTGCGAGCACTGCTCGTTCAGCACGTCGGTGAAGATCACGTCGGTAAGGCTGCCGCCGGCGATGTTGATCGCGAGCGTCAGATCGTTGCCGCGCCCGGCGTCGGCAAACCAGGCCAGCCCCGTTTCGATCACCCGATAGGTGAGCAGGTCCAGGCTCCCGGACTGCTCCAGCAGCGGCAAGAACCTGTCCGGTTGCAACAGGCCCAGCGAGGGATGCCGCCAGCGCACCAGGGCTTCGACGCCCGCCGGGCGGCCATCCACAAGGCGCACCTTCGGCTGGTAATGCAACACGAACTGGTCGGTGCGCAACGCGGTTTCCACTTCGCCCGCCGAAATCTCGCCGTCGGGTTCCGCCACCACCTCGGGACGGGGCGCCGCCGGCGCCTCGGCATCCAGCAACGCGCGCAGTTCGACCGGCCTGAAGGGCTTGGGCAGGATGCCGCTGATGCGCAGCCCGCGCTCGAGGCCTGCGCGCTGGGCAGACTCCAGCACCTTGGCACCCATTCCGCTCATCACGATGATGCTGGCATCGCAACCCATCGCAGCGAGGTTGCGCAGCACCTCCACGCCATCCATGCCGGGCATCAGCAGGTCAATGATGATGTGGCTGGGCGAAAACCGCGCGACGTCGTCGAAGAACTCCCTCGACGATTCCGACAACCGGACCGTGAAGCCGTGGCGTTCCGCGGCGAACGCCACCGTCTGCGCCACCGTGCGCTCGTCGTCCAGGATGAGCAGGCGCCTTGTCTCTTCCATCAGGGGTCGTCCTTGAACTGTTCCTCGCTCAACGCGGCGCGGATTTTCGCGGCCAGCTCGGGCCGCCGGTACGGCTTGTGCAACAGGTTCACGCCCGGATCCACGCGGCCGTGGTGCACGATCGCGTTCTCGGTGTAGCCGGAGGTGTACAGCACGCGCAAACCGGAACGCAGGCTGCGTGCGGCTTCGGCGAGTTTCGGGCCGGTCATGCCGCCGGGCATGATGACGTCGGTGAACAGCAGGTCGCAGGGCGCGCCGCGGCGCAGCAGCTCCAGCGCTTCCGGGCCATTGGTCGCCGCGGTGACTTCGTAGCCCATGCCTTGCAGCAGGCGCAGCGCGTGCTCGCGTACCAGGTCGTCGTCCTCGACCAGCAGGATTCTTTCGCCGCCGCGGGAAACCTGCTCAGGCTCCGCGGGGGCTTCCGCCTCCGCCACGCTCTCCACCCGCGGCAGGTACAACGTCACCACGGTGCCATGGCCCAGTTCCGAATAGATCGCCACGTGCCCGCCGGATTGCTTGGTGAAACCGTACACCATGCTCAGGCCGAGGCCCGTACCCTTGCCGCGCGGCTTGGTGGTGAAGAACGGATCGAACGCGCGCGCCGCATCCTCGGGGCTCATGCCGCTGCCGGTGTCGGAGACCGAAATGCGCACGTAGCGGCCCGGCACCACGTCCACGCGCTGTGCGGCGTAGTGCTCGTCCAGGACCACGTTGCTGGTCTCGATGACCAGCCGGCCGCCGCCGGGCATCGCATCGCGCGCGTTGATGCACAGGTTCAGCAGCGCCGATTCGAATTGCGCCGGGTCCACCGAAACCATGGCCACGTCCGGCGCATGCACGATGGACAATTCGATGATTTCGCCCAGCGTGCGCCGCAGCAGCGTGCGCATGCCGTCCACCAGTTCGCCGGGCCGCACGTTCTTCGGCTCCAGGGCCTGGCGGCGCGCGAAGGCCAGCAGGTGGTTGGTCAGCGCCGCCCCGCGCTCGCCGGCCGCGTGGATCATCTGCGCCAGCGGGACCAGTTGCGGCTGGGCGGCGAGTTCTTCCAGCAGCGTGTCCGCGTTGCCGACGATCACCGTGAGCAGGTTGTTGAAGTCGTGCGCGATGCCGCCGGTGAGCTGGCCGATCGCCTCCAGCTTCTGCGACTGCGCCAGCCGGTGCTCCAGTTCCACCCGCTCGGTGACGTCCGAATGGATTTTCAGCACGCCGGTGGGACTTCCCTGATCGTCACGCAGCAGGTTCCAGTGCGCGTCCACCGTGATGACCTTGCCGCCGGCGGCGGTCTGCCGCAATCGTCCCGACCATTCTCCCTTTTCGAACACCTGGGCGTCGGCCTGTTCGAATTCGGCGAGGTCGTCGTAGACCACGATCTCCTCGACCTTCCGCCCCACCGCTTGCGCCGCGGGGATGCCGTACATCGCTTCCGCCGCCTTGTTCCAGTAGCGGATGCGATGATCGAGCCCGCGC
>DASVDY010000175.1:0-14565 GCA_036380855.1 Rhodanobacteraceae bacterium | reverse complement strand
GGGCAACTGCAGCGCTTCGTGCAAACGCCTGCGGTTCAGCGCGACCGCTGCCGGATCGTCACCGCAGCGCGTGCCGAGATTGAACGCGTCGAACGGCGGCTTCGACGCGCCGGGCCCGTGCCGGGTCGTCACCACCGCGCGCACGTTGGCCGGGGCTGGCCACTCCGGGGCGATCCACGAGTCCATGTTCATTTTGGATTCGGGCGAAAGGCGTGGGTGCCGGCTCTCACCGGGAGGACGGCACCAGCCTGCCCGCGCCGGGTCGCTTGCGGCTTCCGCTCGCTCATTTCATCACGTCCCGGTTTGTGCGTCGGCGCGCAAAGCCTGCAGCAGGTCGAGGAAATCCCGCGGCGGTGCGGCCTCGAAACTCATCGGCTCGCCGCTCGCCGGGTGCGCGAAGGCGAGCTTTTCGGCGTGCAGGGCCTGCCGTTTGAATCCGCGCAACGCCGCAATCAGTTCTTCGCTCGCGCCGCGCGGCAGTTTCAGGCCTCCGCCGTAGAGCGGATCGCCCACCAGCGGGAATCCGGCGTGCGCCATGTGCACCCGGATCTGGTGGGTGCGCCCGCTTTCCAGCTCGCATTGCAGCAACGCATGCGCGCGGAAGCGTTCGCGCACGCGGTAGTGCGTGCGCGCCGCCCGCCCGCCTTCGCGCACCGCGCGGCGGAGGCGGTCGGACGGGTGGCGATCCAGCGGCGCGTCCACCGTGCCGCCCGCGACCGGCACCCCATTGACGACCGCCGCGTACCGGCGATGGATGTCGCGGCGCGCGAGCATCGCCACCAGCGCCGTGTGCGCGGGCAAGGTGCGTGCAACGACCAGCAATCCGGAAGTGTCCTTGTCCAGCCGGTGCACGATGCCGGCGCGCGGCAGGTTGACCAGTTGCGGATCGTGGTGCAGCAGCGCGTTCTGCAGGGTGCCGCGCGGGTTGCCGGCGCCCGGATGCACCACCAGGCCCGCGGGCTTGTCCACCACCAGCAACTCGGAATCCTCGTGGACGATGCGCAGCGGGATGGCTTCAGGCGCCGGCTCGACCGCTGCTTCCTCGACGATCTTCAACGTCACCGCCTCTCCGCCACGCACCAGCCGGCGCGGCGCGGCCTGCTCGCCGTCCAGCGTCGCGGCGCCGGACTTGATCCAGCCGGCCAGCCGCGAGCGCGAATATTCGGGGAACAATTCCGCAAGGGTCTGGTCGAACCGCCGGCCGGCAGCGTCCGCCGGCACCCGCGCCTGCCTGGTGCCCGGATTCATGGCCGCCTCCGGTTTTCCGCTATCATCGCCGCTTGCATCTGCACCCAGGTTCCTCATGCGCAGTCCGATCGTGCGTCCCTCGCTGAAAATCGCCCTGCTCGCGCCGCTGTTGCTGGCGCTTGCGGCATGTTCATTCTTCCATCGCGGGGAGACCAAGGGTAACCCGGGCGACTCCCTGCCGGTGGACAAGCTCTACGACCTCGCCACCCAGCGCCTGAAGAACGGCAATTACGGCAACGCGGAGCAGCTTTACCAGCGGCTGATCGCGCGCTTCCCGTACGGCGATTACAACGAGCAGGCGCAACTGGACCTCGCCTATGCCTACTACAAGGACGACAAGGCCGACGAGGCGTACTCGGCGATCAACCGCTTCATCAAGACCTACCCGGCGCAGAAGCACATTGACTACGCCTACTACCTGCGCGGGCTGATCAATTTCGACCGCACCGGCACGATGCTGGAGCGCGTCAGCCAGCGCAGCGCGTCGCGCCGCGACCAGGGTTATGCGTTGCAGTCCTTCGACGACTTCTCGCAGCTGGTGCAACGCTTCCCGACTTCGCGCTATGCCGCCGATGCTCGCCAGCGCATGATCTGGCTGCGCAACGGCCTCGCCCAGTTCGAGCTGAACGTCGCCGAGTATTACCTGCGCCGCAAGGCGTACGTGGCCTCGGCCGATCGCGCCGAGTACATCGTCGAGCATTACCAGCGCAGCCCGCAGGTCGCCGACGCGCTGGCGGTGCTGGCCAAGAGCTACAAGCTGCTGGGCCGCCCGCAACTGGCACAGCAGGCGCAAAGCGTGCTCAAGCTCAACTATCCCGACCATCCGTACCTGCGCGACCCGAAGGGCTGGCCGGATACGCCGTCGGTGCTGCGCCGCGCGATTCCCCTGTCGGGGCACTATTGAGCGATCGGCTTTACGCAGGTTCCGCGAGGCGGCGATGGTAGCCGCCCGCGTGCGGGCGAAGGCTACAAGCCCAGCGCCTCGATCACCCGTTTTGCCGAATCGGCCGCGCCTTCGCTGCCCGAATGCAGGTGCACTTCCGGATTTTCCGGAGGCTCGTAGGGCGAGCCGATGCCGGTGAAGTTGGCGATCTGGCCGGCGCGCGCCTTGGCATAGAGCCCTTTCACGTCGCGCTGTTCGCACACGTCCAGCGGCGCGTCCACGAACACTTCCATGAACTCGCCGTCGTTGAACAACGCGCGTGCCATGTCGCGCTCGGCGCGGAACGGCGAAATGAAGCTCACCAGCACGATCAGGCCCGCATCCAGCATCAGCTTCGCGACTTCGGCCACGCGGCGGATGTTCTCCACCCGGTCGGCGTCGGTGAAGCCGAGATCGCGGTTCAGGCCGTGGCGGATGTTGTCGCCATCCAGGATGATGGTGTGGAAGCCTTCCGCATGCAGCCGACGCTCGACCAGATTGGCGATCGTTGACTTGCCGGCCCCGGACAGGCCGGTGAACCACAGGCAGCGCGGCTGCTGGCCCTTGATGCGCGCCCGCGCGGCGCGGTCCACGTCCAGGTGCTGCCAGTGCACGTTGCGATCGCGGCGCAGGCCGAAGTCCAGCGTGCCGCAGCCGACCGTGGCTTGGGTTTCGCGATCAACCAGGATGAATCCGCCGAGCCTGCGGTTGCGCGCATACGGCTCGTAGGCGACCTCTGCATCCAGCGACAGGTTGCACACGCCGATCTCGTTGGCGGACAGGCGCGTGGCCGCGAGCTGCGCCTGCGTGTCCGGATCGATCCGATGCTTGATCTCGGTGACCTGCGCGCCCAGCGTGCGCGTGGCGAGCTTCAGGAGATAACGCCGCCCCGGCAGCAACGCGACATCGTCGAGCCACAGCAGGTGGCAGCCGAATTGCGCGGCCACCTGCGGCGGCTGCGCCGCGTCGGCGATCACGTCGCCGCGCGAAACGTCAATCTGGTCGGCAAGGGTGAGCGTCACCGCCTGGTCGGCCTGCGCCGACTTCAGGTCGCCGTCGCCGCCGATCACGCGCGCAATGCGCGAGCGCTGACCGGAAGGCATCACGATGACCTCGTCGCCCGTGGCAACGCGTCCGGCGGCGATGCTGCCCACGTAGCCGCGGAAGCTGTGGTCGGGCCGGTTGACCCACTGCACCGGCATCGCGAATGCGGCTTCGCCGCGCCGCTCCAGCGGCACCTCTTCCAGGTAGGAGAGCAACGGCGGGCCGGCGTACCACGGGGTGCGCGGCGACGACGCGACCAGGTTGTCGGCGTTCAGCGCGGAAACCGGAATCGCGTCGCCGTGCGCAATGCCCAGCGTGCGCGCCAGTTGCGCGCATTCGCGTTCGATCTCGGCGTAGCGCGCCGGGTCGTATTCGATCAGGTCGAGCTTGTTGACCGCGAACAGCACGCGCTGCACGCCGAACATGGACAGGATCGCCACGTGCCGGCGCGTCTGCGTCTGCACGCCGGCGCGCGCGTCCACCAGCACGATGCCGAGTTCCGCGTTCGAGGCGCCGCTCGCCATGTTGCGGGTGTACTGCGCGTGCCCCGGGCAATCGGCGACGATGAAGGCGCGCTTGTCGGTGCCGAAGTAGCGCCACGCCACGTCAATGGTGATGCCCTGCTCGCGCTCGGCCTCGAGGCCGTCCAGCAGCAATGCGTAGTCGGGCGCGCCGCCCTGCGTGCCGTGCTTGCGGCTGTCGCGGACCATTTGCGCCAGCCGGTCTTCCGGGATCATCCCGGCTTCGGCGAGCAGGCGTCCCAGCAGCGTGCTCTTGCCGTCGTCCACGCTGCCGCAGATCGCGATGCGCAGCGTGTCGCGGTTGACCAGCGCTTCCAGCCGCTCGGCGATCATCGTGGTTGCGGGTTCGGTGACAGCGGCCATGATCAGAAGTATCCCTCGCGTTTTTTCCGCTCCATGGAATCGGAAGGGTCGTGGTCAATGATCCGGCCCGCGCGCTCGGACACGCGCGTCTCCAGCATCTCGTCAATGATCTCGTCGAGATTGGATGCGGTCGATTCCACCGCTGCGGTCAGCGGCCAGCAACCGAGCGTGCGGAAACGCACGCGGCGCGGCTGCGGCACCTCGCCGTCGTTCAGCGGCATGCGGTCGTCGTCGTAGACGAGCAGCGCGCCCTTGCGCTCGATCACCGGACGCTCGGCGGCGAAATAGAGCGGCACCACCGGGATGTTTTCGCGGCGGATGTAGAGCCACACGTCCAGTTCGGTCCAGTCGGAGAGCGGGAACACGCGCAGCGTCTCGTCGCCCGCGAGCCGGGTGTTGAACAGGCTCCACGGTTCCGGCCGCTGCTTGCGCGGCTCCCAGCGCTGTCCGGCGCCGCGCAGCGAGATCACGCGCTCCTTGGCGCGCGCGGGATCCTCGTCGCGGCGCGCGCCGCCGATCGCCGCGTCGAAGCCGTGATCGGCCAGCGCCTGCCGCAGCGCCTGCGTTTTCATCACGTAGGTGTGCCTGGAGGGGTCGTTGAGCGGGTCGGTCTTGCCGATGCCTTCGCGATTGATGTACTCGATCAGTTCGACCCCGGTCTCGCGCGCGATCCGGTCGCGGAACTCGATCATCTCGCGGAACTTCCAGGTCGTGTTGACGTGCAGCAGCGGCAGCGGCGGCCTGGCCGGGTAGAAGGCCTTCAGCAGCAGGTGCAGCAGGACCGAGGAATCCTTGCCGATCGAGTACAGCAGCACCGGCTTGCGGCACTCGGCCACGGTCTCGCGCAGGATGCGGATGGATTCCGCCTCCAGCCGGTCGAGATGGGTCTGGAACGCCGCCGTGCCCGTCATTCTTCCGCGCCCCGCAAATCCGCGAGCATAGCCCAAAGCGACCGCACTTTGGTACGAATCGGTCCTGCAGAATCGCGACAAGGTCATACAATGCCGTGCGCCCGGCAGCGAGCGCCTGCTCCCGAAACCAGAGACACTCATCCTCGCCGTGCCCCCGGCAACATGACGTGAAAACATGAACGAACTCGCCGCACCCTTCGCCGAGAACCGCGCCGCCGAACGCCTCGCCTTCGCGCGCGCGGCGCTTGGCGACGCGATCGCGCTGGAGCGCGCCTCCGAGGACGCCAGCTTCCGCAGCTACTGGCGCGTGCGCGGCGGTGCGCGCAATGCGATCGTGATGGACGCGCCGCCGGACCGGGAAGACCTCGGCCCGTGGCTGGACATCGCCGGGCGCCTGCGCGCGGCGGGCCTGCACGCGCCGGAAGTGCTCGGCGCCGATCGCGCGCGTGGTTTCCTGCTGCTGGAGGACCTCGGCGCACGCACGTACCTGCCGGAGCTGGACGACTCCAGCGTGGGCGCACTCTATGGCGATGCACTGGCCGCGCTGGCCGCGATGCAGACGCGCGTGGACGCGCGCGGCCTGCCGCCCTACGACGAATCGCGGCTGATGGCGGAACTGGAACTGATGCCGACCTGGTTCCTGCAGAAGCATCTCGGCGCGGGCGTCGAGTGCGACGAGTGGGACGTGATCGAGGCGGCGTTCCGGCTGCTGATCAACACCGCGCTGGCGCAGCCGCGCGCGTTCGTGCACCGCGACTACCACAGCCGCAACCTGCTGGTCGCCGAGGACAACAATCCGGCGATCATAGACTTCCAGGACGGCGTGCTCGGCCCGGTCAGCTACGATCTGGTTTCGCTGCTGCGCGACTGCTACATCGTCTGGGACGAGTCGCGCGTGCGTGAATGGGCGGAAGGACACCGCGTCGCGCTGCGCAATGCCGGCCTGCTGGACGAATCGGTGGATGCGACGCGATGGCAGCGCTGGTTCGACCTGATGGGCCTGCAACGCCACATCAAGGTGCTCGGCATCTTCTGCAGGCTTTGGTACCGCGATGGCAAGCGCGGCTATCTCGCCGACCTGCCGCGCGTATGGAACTACGTGCGCAGCGTCGGCGCACAGCATCCCGAATTCACCGACTTCATCACGCTCGTCGAAAGCAAGATCAATGGGCGCGATTTGACGCAGCCGGCACCATGAAGGCGCTCATCTTCGCTGCCGGCCGCGGTGAGCGCATGCGCCCGCTGTCCGATGTCACGCCCAAGCCACTCCTGACCGTCGGCGGCAGGCGACTGATCGAATGGCATCTGCAGAATCTTGCGCGCGTCGGCGTGCGCGAGGTTGTCATCAACACCTCGCACCTGGCGTCGCAGTTCCCGGACGCGCTGGGCGATGGTTCCCGTTACGGCGTGGATATCGAGTACAGCTTCGAAGGCGAAGCGCCGCTTGAAACCGGCGGCGGCATGTTGAACGCCCTGCCGCTGATCGGCAGCGAGCCTTTCATCGCCGTCAACGGTGACATCTGGACGGACTTCGATTTCGCATCGTTGCCGCGCGATCCGCCGGGCCTCGCTCATCTGGTGCTGGTGGACAATCCGCCGCAACACCTGCGCGGCGATTTCGGCATCGGTGCGGAGGGCACGCTGTTTGCGTCTGCCGAGGCCCCGGATGCGCAACGCGCGCTGACCTTCGCCGGCATCGGCGTGTACCGGCCGGAGCTGCTGGCGAACTGGCGCGAGGTGATCGGCGGTGCGCCGGGCGCTTCGGAAAACCCGCCGCGCTTTTCGATCACGCCGCTGCTGCGCGCGGCGATCGCGAACGGCCAGGCAAGTTGGCAGCACCATCGCGGCGCATGGAACGACATCGGCACGCCGCAGCGATTGCGGGAGCTCGACGCCAGTCTTTCGTAGGAGCGCGCGCGCGACATGTAGCCCGGATGGAGCGAAGCGGAATCCGGGAACATCAACCCGGATTCCGGCACTACGCGCCTGCATCCGGGCTACTTGTTGGGCTGGCCCAGGAGCATGCCTGCGCCGCTGTTGCAGGAGCCTGCTCGCAGGCGATCGACGCGCCGCCCTTGTCGCGCGCAAGCGCGCTCCTACATCGAAAGCATTTCGCGTAGAAACGGAATCGTGATCCTGCGCTGCGCGGCCAGCGCGGCGTGATCCAGCTTTTCGAACAATTCCATCAATGCCGCGAGGTCGCGCGGCTGGCGGGCGAACAGCCAGTCCAGCACGGCGTCGTCAATGTCGAGCCCGCGCTGCTGCGCGCGCGAACGCAGCACCTGGCGGCGGCCGGCTTCGTCCAGCGGCTGCAACACGAACTGCGTGCACGCGGACAACCTCGAAACCAGATCCGGCAATTGCACGCCGAGCCGATCGGGCGAAGCGCTTGCGGCGAACAACAACGTCGCATGCGACTCGCGCGCGCGGTTGTAGAGGTCGAACAGCGCGCGCTCGGCCTCGCGATCGCCCGCGATCGCCTGCAGATCATCAATCGCAAGCAATTCACCCTGCTCCGCACCGAAGCTGGCGATCGCTTCGGCGGGCGACCCGCCGAGCGACGCCAGCGGCAGGTAGCGCGCATTGCGCGCGCTCTCCAACGCGAGCCGGCAGGCACCAATCAGCAGATGGGTCTTGCCACTGGCGCGCGCGCCCTGCAGGTAAAGCCATGCGCCGCTTTCGCCCGGCGCGAGCGCGCGCACGCCCGCCAGTGCGGCGGCGTTGGTGCCCGCGAGATACGAGTCGAGGCGCTGGTGCGAGGGCCAGCGCAGTTCGAGCGGCAATTGCGAAAAAGGGGTCAGGTTCATTTTCAATGCTGGAGATCGTCAGGAGGCGGCAGGACATCGTGGCCTCCCTCTGTCTCGGAAGATGAACCTGACCCCTTTTTCGGGTCGTAAAAGGCACTCGCGGTGTAGCGCTCGTGCGCGTAACGCAGCAGCACCATCAGTACCGACGCCATAGGCAGCGCCAGCAGCACGCCGAGGAAGCCGAACAACTGCCCGAAGGCGAGGATCGCGAAGATCACCGCCACCGGGTGCAGGCCGATCTTGCCGCCGACCAGTTTCGGCACCAGCACATAGCCTTCCAGCACCTGGCCGATCCCGAACACACCCAGGACCATCGCCGGGTGCTGCCAGTCGTGGTACTGCACCAATGCGGCGATCAGGCTGGCGAACAGCCCGGTGATGAATCCCAGGTACGGCACGAAACTCACCAGCCCCGCGATCATGCCGATCAGCGGGCCGACATCCAGTCCGATCGCCCACAGCGCAACCCCGTAGAAGAGGCCGAGTGCGATCATCACCAGCAGCTGCCCGCGCACGAACGCACCGAGCACCGCATCCGATTCGCGCGCCAGCCGCAGGATGGTCGGCCGGTTCGTGCGCGGCAGCAGGCCATCGATCCTCGCCACCATCACGTCCCAGTCGCGCAACAGGTAGAAGGTGACGACCGGGATCAGCACCAGCGAGGTGATCCAGCCGATCACGGTCAGGCTGGAGCGCGTGGCGTAGCCCAGCACCACCGCCGCGAGATTGCCGACCGAGCCGATGTGCGCGCGGATGTTGGCGAGGATGCTGTCCACGTTGAAGAAGTCCGACGGCAGGTGCAGGTTCTGCTCCAACCACGGGAACAGGCCGGTGCGAACCCATTCCGCGTAGCCGGGCGTCGCCGCGATCAACCGCACCACCTGGCGCTGGATCAGCGGCACCAGCAGCACCATGGCGCCGACCAGCACCATCACCATCACCAGGAACACGATGCTGGTCGCCAACGTACGATTGCAGCGCAGGCGCTCAAGCCGGTCCGCGAGTGGATCGCCGAGATACGCCAGCATCGCGGCGATCGCGAAGGGCGTCAGGACCGGGCGCAGGATCCACAGCAGCCCGCCGATCACCAGGACGATCGCGAGCCACTGCCAGCGGCGGGCAATGTCCGGGTTCATTGCGGCCTGCTCCGTGACGGTGTGTTCCCCGCGCGCAGCGCATTGCGCGCGCGCAGTCCCCAGCGAACGATGTAATCCAGGCCGCTGATCACGGTGAGCGCGGCGACGATCCACGCATAGCCATGCTGCTGCCAGTGGAACGCGAATGCATTGGACGCGAGTACCAGCAGCACGAACAGGATCTGCCCCAGGGTGTTGGCCTTCGACCACAGGCTGGGCCGCGCCTCGAATTCGCCAACGATGCGGTGATACGCAAGCGCGCCCAGCACGATCACCGCGTCGCGCGCCAGCACCAGCAGCGCCAGCGCCCAGGCGACCTGCCCGATCTGCGCCAGGGTGACATAGCTCGCCACGGTCAGCAGCTTGTCGGCGAGCGGATCGAGCAGCGAACCCAGCCGGCTGCGCCAGCCGAAATGGCGCGCGAGAAACCCGTCAAGCGCATCGGACAGGCCCGCCGCCAAGCCGATCCACAACGCCGCCTCGAAATTCCCCCGCAGCAGCAGCACGACCAGGGGCGCCACCAGCGCGATGCGCAGGCAGGAGATGAGGTTGGGCAGTTGTCGCATGCTTGCCATATCGGCCGACGGCTGGCCCCACGCGATGCCGGCGCTCACGCGCAAGCTCAGGGAATCCAGTGCAGGGAAGCACCCGCGCCCGGATGCGCCGGCGCGGTTTGCAGGCGACCTCCCGCGATCAAGGCATCCAGTACTTCGGGCAACGGTGCGTCGTAATCCAGTTGCAGCAGCACGCCATCATTCCGTGCCGCCAGCGGCATCACGTTGTGCAGTTGCGGCGACTGGCGCAGCGTCGAGAGCATGGCTGCGAAATCGTTCGCGCTTTCCAGCCCGTCCACCCAGAGGGTGCCGCTGCCGCCAATGGTTGCCGCAACCGGCGCCGCCGCGGAGCCGCCTCCGGCGGGCACGGACGCGGACGCGACGCTCGCATCCATCTGTTCGACCAGGTGCCGGATCGAGCCCGGGTCGAAATCCACCTGCACCTGCAAGCCATTGCCTCCCGGCGCGCGCTGGTACTTGTAATTGCGCACCAGGCCCGGCGCCTGCGCCAGCACGTCCGAGCCCGGCACCGCCTGCGGCGCCAGTCGCTGCAGCACCTGGGACAGCGCAGTGGAAAACGCGGCGTTGCGGGCGGCATCGCTGTTGTCCGTGACCGGAACGACAGCGGAATAGGTACCGCCGCCCTGCGCGGTTTCCTGGGCATGCGCGCCCACGGAAAACAGGAACGCCAGCGCCAGCAGGGCAGCCATCATCGATCGCATGTCGTGCTCCGGTTGCTTCGTTGAGCGGAGCGTCGCGAGCTGCCGAGCGCAGCAGCGTCCAGGCCGCCCAACCGCAAGTCTGCCCAATCCGGGCCAACCCGTCTATCATTTACGGCCTTTTCGTGGCGCCGCGGGCACCCCATGTCGGAAAACAAGCCGCTCACCTATCGCGCCGCAGGCGTGGACATTGACGCCGGCAACGCCGTGGTGGAAGGCATCAAGCCGCTGGTGAAGCGCACCTTCCGACCCGAGGTGATGGGCGGCCTCGGCGGCTTCGGCGCGCTGTTCGACCTTTCCGACAAGTATCGCGAGCCGGTGCTGGTGTCCGGCACCGATGGCGTCGGCACCAAGCTGAAGCTGGCGCAGCAATTGAACCGCCACGACACGATCGGCATAGACCTGGTCGGCATGTGCGTCAATGACGTGCTGGTGCAAGGCGCCGAATCCCTGTTCTTCCTCGACTACTTCGCAACCGGCAAGCTGGACGTCGCCACCACCGTGAGCGTGGTCGGCGGCATCGCCAGGGGTTGCGAGCTGGCCGGCTGCGCGCTGATCGGCGGCGAGACCGCCGAAATGCCGGACATGTATCCGCCGGGCGAATACGACCTCGCCGGCTTCTGCGTGGGTGCGGTGGAGAAGTCGAAGCTGATCGACGGGTCGGCCGTGCGCGCCGGCGACGCGATCCTGGGCGTGGCATCCAGCGGCCCGCACTCGAACGGCTATTCGCTGATCCGCAAGATCGTCGAGCGCGCGGGTTCGCCCTTCGACCTGGACATTGGCGACGTGAAACTCGCCGACGCCCTGATGGCACCGACCACCATTTACGTGAAGCCTGTCCTGGAGCTGCTGCGCAGCGGATCCGGGGATGCTTCCGCCCCAGCCCCCAGCCCCCAGCCCCCAGCCCCGCTGGTCCACGGCATGGCGCACATCACCGGCGGCGGCCTGACCGAGAACATCATCCGGGTGGTGCCGGACGGCCTGGGCATCGCGCTCGACGGCAGCACATGGAAACTGCCGCCCGTCTTCGACTGGCTGCAGCGCGAAGGCAACGTGCCGCGCGAGGAAATGTGGCGCACGTTCAACTGCGGCATCGGCTTCACCGTGATCCTGGCGCGCGATGATGCGGACGCGGCAGCCGCAATGCTTGCGAAACACGGGCTGGCGTCGCAGGTGATCGGGGAAGTGGTGCCTCAGGGCGACCATCCGCGAGTCCATATTTCATAGTCCCCGCCGAGCAGGGGCGAGGGACGAGTAGCGAGGGCACAAAATCGAAGGTTGTGCTCACCCGATTGTGAAAGAGTCCAAGCCAAAGCGCCCTCGCTACCCGCCCCTGATCCGTGTCCACTCTTCGGTTAGCACATTGTCCTCCACGACCACGCCCCTCCCCATCGCCGTCCTCGCCTCCGGCCGCGGCAGCAACCTTGCCGCGCTGATGGACGCGCGCGAAGCCGGGAGGCTGCCGGTCGAATTCGTCCTGGTCGCCAGCGACAAGGCCGATGCGCCCGCGTTGCGCCATGCCGAAGTCCGCGGCATCCCGACGCTGGCGCTGGATCCCAAGGGTTACCCGAATCGCCTGGCCTTCGACGAGGCGCTATTCGCGCGCGTGGCGATGAGCGGTGCGGAACTGGTCGTGCTGGCCGGGTTCATGCGCGTGATTGACGCAGCGGTGGTGGACGCCTGGCGCGGGCGCATCGTCAACATCCACCCTTCGCTGCTGCCGAAGTACCGCGGCCTGCACACGCACCGGCGCGCGATCGCGGCGGGCGATGCCGAGCACGGCGCCAGCGTGCATTTCGTCACCGCCGAGCTGGACGGCGGGCCGGTGATCGCGCAGGCGCGCATTCCGATCCATGCCGGCGACGACGAGGAAGCGCTGGCCGCGCGACTGCTGGCCGACGAACACCGCCTGCTCGTCGCCTGCGTGGATGCGATCGCGCGCGGGGGCGTGGCGCTGCGCGATGGCGCGGTGCATTGCGATGGCACGCCGCTCGACGAGCCGCTGCGGCTCGGTTCCGATGGTGCGTTGATCCGCGCGTAAAGCGAACGGAATTCCGGCTCGTGTAGCCCGGATGGAGTGAAACGGAATCCGGGAACGATTGCCGCACATCGCCCCGGATTCCACTGCGTTCCATCCGGGCTACGCCGCTGCGTGAGGCGACCGTTCAGCGGCGCGGCGCCACAGTCACGCCGGCCAATCCTTCCTTGCAGGTATTTGCAATGACCCGGAGTCCTTTGCGCGCTGCAGCCGCCGCCGCCGCGCTGCTGCTCACCGCCGGCGCGTTCGCGGCGCCCCTGCCCGCGTTCACCGCGCACTACCAGTTGCTGAAGGACGGCTCGCCGATCGGCGAGGCGACGATGACCTTGAATTCGTCCGGCAGCGACACCTGGACCTTCGTCACCGACAGCGAGGGCACTTCGGGGCTGGCCGCGATGCTCGGCATCAACGCAAAAGAGACGTCCACCTTCCGCTGGAAAGGCGACCTGCCGGAGGGCCTGAGCTACGACTATTCGATGGACGCGGCGTTCAAGCACAAGCAGCGCAACGTGCGCTTCGACTGGTCCGGCAACACCATCGTCGTGAACGACAAGGGCGAGCACCGTTTCGCCGCGCAACCCGGCGCGATCGAGCGGCATACGGTCGTGCTGGCCATCGCGGCCGGGCTGAAGGACGGCAAGCACCAGTTCGCCCTGCCGGTGGCGGTGCGCGACCGCATCCAGACGCAGCGGTTCGCGGTAAAGGGAACGGGCCCGGTCAACGTGCCGGCGGGAAATTATCCGGATGCGGTGCAGGTGGTGCGCACCGACAGCGGCGGCTTCGACGGCTGGTTCGTGCCGGGCAAGTTGCCGGTGCCGGTGGAAGTCTCGCAGCACGACAACGGCAACTTCACCATGAAGCTGGAGAGCTACGAGAGAGGGGCGAGGGATCCGTAGCGAGGGCGCAAGAGTCAGCTCTCCAGACCCGGAAGTCCTGTCGGGATTGGGGATGGGTAGTGGGGGCGCAAGAGTCGAAACGATTGCGCCAGCATGGGAGATTCCGACAACATCTTCGCGGATTGCAGACCTCGCGAAAGCGTCAGGGCAGCGCGCCCCCGCTCCCAATCCCCACTCCCGCTTTCAATCAGAGCGCCCCCGCTACCCGTCCCCAATCCCCTCTTTTCAGGTTGGCGCGGGTTCGAAGTTCAGCCCGGCAGCCTGCGGATCTGCGCCCCCAGCATCCCCAGCTTTTCCTCGATGCACTCGTAGCCGCGGTCAATGTGGTAAATGCGGTCCACCACGGTGTCGCCGTGCGCGACCAGGCCTGCCAGCACCAGCGACGCGGACGCGCGCAGATCGGTCGCCATCAGCGGCGCGCCGGACATGCCGTCCACCCCGCGGATCACCGCGGTGTTGCCTTCCAGCTTGATGTCCGCGCCCAGCCGGTGCAGTTCGTGCACGTGCATGAAGCGGTTCTCGAACACCGTTTCGGTGATCACGCCGGTGCCTTCGGCCACGCAGTTGAGCGCGGTGAACTGCGCCTGCATGTCGGTCGGGAACGCCGGATACGGCGCGGTGGTGATGTCCACCGCCCTGGGCCGATTGCCGCGCATGTCCAGCTCGATGGATTCGCCATTGGTGTTGATGTGCGCGCCGGCTTCTTCCAGCTTGGCGAGCACCGCCTCCAGCGTTTCCGGACGCGCGCGCTTGGCCAGCACCCGGCCGCCGGTGATCGCGCCGGCGACGAGGAACGTGCCGGTCTCGATGCGGTCGGGCAGCACTTCGTACTGCGCCCCGTGCAGGCGCTCCACGCCTTCGATCACCAGCGTGGCGGTGCCGGCGCCTTCGATCTTCGCGCCCATCGCCATCAGGCAATGCGCCAGGTCCACCACTTCCGGTTCCTGCGCGGCGTTCTCGATCACGGTCGTGCCTGAAGCCAGCGCCGCGGCCATCATGATGTTCTCGGTGCCGGTGACGGTGACCACGTCCATCGTGATGTGCGTGCCCTTCAGCCGGCTCGCGCGCGCCTTGATGTAGCCGTTCTCGACCGTGATGTCGGCGCCCAGCGCCTGCAGGCCCTTGATGTGCTGGTCAACCGGCCGCGAACCGATCGCGCAACCACCGGGCAGGGAAACCTCGGCCTGGCCGTAACGCGCCACCAGCGGACCCAGCACCACGATGGACGCGCGCATGGTCTTGACGAGGTCGTAGGGCGCGAAGAAGCGCTCGGTGGAACGCGGATCCACGTGGATCTTCATCCGCTCGTCCACCGTGATCTGCGCGCCCATCTGGCCGAGCAGCTCCATCGTGGTGGTGACGTCGTGCAGGTGCGGCACGTTGCCGATCGTCACCGGCTCGTCGGC
>DASVDY010000174.1:0-28238 GCA_036380855.1 Rhodanobacteraceae bacterium | reverse complement strand
CGTTCCATTTCAATTCCGGGCGCGCCAGGAACACCACCGCATCCGCGTCGCGCAGGCTCGGCGCAAGCTCCGCCGCGTGCGCGCCGGCGCGCATGGAATTGGAGCGCGGCTCCATGCCGACCAGGATTCGCGCGCTGCCGACCTTCGCGCGCAAGCCGGCCAGCGTGGTGGCGATCGCGGTGGGGTGATGCGCGAAATCGTCGTAGACGCGCACCCCGTTCGCATCGCCCACTACTTCCATCCGCCGCTTGACATTCGCGAATGCCCCGAAAGCGGACAACACCGATTCGGCAGGGACGCCGGATGCGTTCGCGGCCGCCAACGCGGCCAACGCGTTCATCACGTTGTGGCGACCGAGCAGGCTCCAGCGCACCTCGCCGATGCGTTCACCCGAACGCGTGACTTCGAAAGCGGAGCCGTCGGCTTCGAGCAGGCGCGCACGCCAGTCGCCCGATTCGATACCGAAGGTCTCGACCGGCGTCCAGCACCCCATCGCCAGCACCTCGCGCAGGCGCTCGTCTTCGGCATTGACGATCAGCCGCCCGTTTCCGGGAACGATCCGCACCAGATGGTGGAACTGGCGCTGGATCGCGGCCACGTCGGGGAAGATGTCGGCGTGGTCGTATTCGAGATTGTTGAGGATCGCGATGCTCGGGCGGTAGTGCACGAACTTCGAACGCTTGTCGAAGAAGGCGGTGTCGTACTCGTCGGCCTCGATCACGAAAAAGGGGCCAGGTTCGTTTTTCGGCTCGACTCCACCGGCTTGCGAAAACCCGGAAAAATGAACCTGACCCCTTTTTCCGATCCGTGCCGACACCCCGAAATTCCCGGGCACGCCGCCGACCAGGAATCCCGGATCCTTTCCGGCGCTTTCCAGCAGGTGCGCCAGCAAACTGGTCGTGGTGGTCTTGCCGTGGGTGCCGGCCACCGCCAGCACCGTGCGCGTGCGCAGCACGTTCTCGCCCAGCCATTGCGGGCCGGAGACATAAGGCAACCGCGCATCCAGCATGTACTCGATGGCCGGATTGCCGCGCGACAGTGCGTTGCCGACGATTACCAGGTCGGGCGCCGGTTGCAAATGCTCCGGCGCGTACCCTTCCTGCAAGGCGATGCCGAGCGCGCGCAACTGGTCGCTCATCGGCGGATAGACATTGGCGTCCGAACCGGTCACCTCGTGGCCGAGTTCTCGCGCCAGCGCGGCGATGCCGCCCATGAAGGTGCCGCAAATCCCGAGGATATGGATGCGCATGTGGTGTCAGGTTGCGCCAAGCGCGGCGGCGAACAGGACCGTCGCGACGATGTCCACGAAACCGAGCGCGAAAAGCGCGAGCACCGCGCCCGGCAACGGCACTTCCATCGCGGCGCGCAGGATCCGGACCGAAATCCCGACCTGCCACAGCAGCAGGATGAAAACCACGAAAGCCACGATCAATTGCGGGCCACTGACCGCGGCCGGGTTCACGGGATGCCCGACATAAAGCAGCAACGGCAGCACGACCGCTTCGAAGAGCAGCCCGCTGGCCAGCAATGCCAGCGCCGCCTGCACGAAACGCTCCGGCTTGCCGCGCCAGCGCAGCATCGTCCGCAGCGCGCCAAGCGCGGCCAGCGAACCCAGGTTGGCCGCGACGATCACCGCGATGCCGCTGCCCTGGCGCGTGTCGAAGATCGCTTCCAGCACCGCGCCCACGACCAGCAATGCGATCACCGCACGCGGCGAGTACGGAAGGTCCTGCGGGCCGGCGCGGAACAGGCAAAGGTCGCGCACGCGTGCCAGCGTTCGCAACGAGGCGGTCACGGCTTCCACGAGGGTCTAGGCGGTCGCGGCGGGTCGCGCCTGCAGGGCGGCGAGCAGGCGCGCGCCGATCGTCTCGATCGCGCCCACGCCATCAATCTCGCTGAGCAGCCCGCGCTGGGCGTAGTAGTCGGCCACCGGCGCGGTCTGCTGCGCATAAACCTGCAGGCGCTTGCGCACCGTCTCGGGATTGTCGTCGGCGCGGCCTTCAGCCTTGAAGCGGATTTCGCAGCGCGCCACGATGTCGGCATCCGGCACGTTCAGCTTCAGCACTGCATCCAGCGGCTGGCCAATCCTTTTCAGCAGCTGGTCCAGCGCATCGGCTTGCGCCAGGTTGCGCGGATAGCCATCCAGGATGAATCCCGCGCGCGTGTCCGGCTGCGCGAGGCGCTCCTCCAGCATGCCGAGCACGATCTCGTCGGACACCAGTTGCCCGGATTCCATCACCGCCTTGGCCTTGAGACCGAGCGGCGTGCCGGCCTTGACCGCCGCGCGAAGCAGGTCGCCGGTCGAGATGTGGGCGATGCCGAGCGTCTCTTTCAACCGCGCGGCCTGCGTGCCCTTGCCCGAACCGGGCGCGCCGAGTAACACGATACGCATGGATTCTCCGCGAGCGGGCGCCGGACGCGGCAGCCCGTCAATCAAAGGGTTTAAGTGTACGCTAGCGGTTGCCCGAGGTCCGCGTCAAACCCTGCAGATTCGCCAAGGAGGAGCGATGAAATCGAGCCCGAGCCGTACCGGCAAGCTGCTGTACGCGCAATCCGGCGGCGTCACTGCCGTGATCAACGCCACCGCCGCGGCGGTCATCGAAACCTGCCGCAAGCACAAAATCACCGCCTACGCCGCGCACAACGGCATCCTCGGTGCGCTGCGCGAAGACCTGATTGACACCTCGAAGGAGTCGCCCGCCGCCATCAGGGCATTGCGCCACACGCCCGGCGGCGCGTTCGGTTCCTGCCGCTACAAGCTGAAATCCATCGAGGACAACCGCGCCGAATACGAACGGTTGATCGAAGTCTTCCGTGCCCACGACATCCGCTGGTTCCTCTACAACGGCGGCAACGATTCGGCCGACACAGCGCTGAAACTCTCGCAGATCGGCAGGACGCTGGGCTACGACATCCGCTGCATCGGCGTGCCGAAAACGGTGGACAACGACCTCGTCGTGACGGACTGCTGCCCGGGCTTCGGCTCGGTCGCCAAATACACCGCCGTGTCGGTGCGCGAATGCGCGCTGGACGTGGCCTCGATGGCCGAAACATCCACCAAGGTGTTCGTCATGGAAGTGATGGGGCGGCACGCCGGCTGGATCGCCGCCGCCGCCGGACTCGCCGGCGAGCATCGCGACGAGGCGCCGCACATCATCCTGTTCCCCGAACTCACCTTCGACGAAACGAAATTCCTGGAGCACGTGCGCGAGACCGTCGCGCGCGTGGGCTGGTGCGTGGTGGTGGCATCCGAAGGCATCAGGAACTCCGACGGCAAGTTCGTTTCCGAAGCCGGCACCACCGACGCCTTCGGCCACGCGCAATTGGGCGGCGTGGCACCGGCGCTGGCTTCGCTCGTCCGCGAGAAATTGAAATTGAAGGTGCATTGGGCACTCCCCGATTACCTGCAACGCTCGGCGCGCCACATCGCTTCGAAAACCGACGCCGAACAGGCCTACGCGGTGGGGAAAGCGGCGGTCGAATACGCGCTCGAGGGCATGAACGCGGTGATGCCGGTGATCACGCGCACGTCCGGCTCGCCGTATCGGTGGAAGATCGAACCCGCGAAGCTGGACAGGATCGCCAACCGCGAAAAAAAGCTGCCGCGCTCGTTTTTCACCAAGGACGGCTTCGGCATCACCGCCGCCGCGCGCGCGTATCTGTCGCCGCTCATTCGCGGGGAAGCCCCGCCGCCGTACGGGAAGAATGGGTTGCCGGAATACGTCACCCTGAAGAACGCGCCCGTGCGGAAGAAGCTGCCAGCGTTCGAGGTTTGAAATTCGCGGGCTGGGACGTGTAGCCCGGATGCAGCCGCGTAGCGGCGCAATCCGGGGCGTTGGCGAAAAGGCTCCCGGATTCCGCTGCGCTCCATCCGGGCTACTTGCTGAATTCGAACCCCGGGCGGAAACGTCCGGGGTTTTTCATGCCCGGCAAGCCGGTGATCCGCTAGCCAAACCCTACCCAGCGGCTATACTCGTCCGGTTGCCCGGGGTGGGCTTACCTGCAAAGGGGTCTCCGATGCTGCTGCAAGAGTACGGTTTGTGGATCGCGCTTGGCTGCGCGATCGTCGCCATCCTCTATGGCGTGTTCTCGGCCGGCTGGATCATGAAGCAGTCCGCCGGCAACGAGCGCATGCGCGAAATCGCGCAGGCGATCCAGGAAGGCGCGCGCGCCTACCTCAACCGGCAGTATTCGACTATCGCGATCGCAGGCGTGGTGCTGTTCCTGCTGATCGGCTTCGGCCTGGCCTGGCCGACCGCGGTGGGCTTCCTGATCGGCGCGATCCTCTCCGGCGCGGCCGGCTACATCGGCATGAACGTGTCGGTGCGCAGCAACGTCCGCACCGCGGAAGCCGCGCGCAGCGGCCTCGCCGCGGCGCTGAAGGTCTCGTTCCGCGGCGGCGCGATCACCGGCATGCTGGTGGTGGGCCTGGCCCTGCTCGGCGTGGCGGGTTACTTCGCAGTACTGACGCTCGGCATGCATTACGCCACCGAAGACGCGCTGCACGCGCTGGTCGGTCTCGCCTTCGGCTCCTCGCTGATCTCGATCTTCGCGCGCCTGGGCGGCGGCATCTTCACCAAGGGCGCGGACGTCGGCGCGGACCTGGTCGGCAAGGTCGAAGCCGGCATTCCGGAAGACGACCCGCGCAACCCGGCGGTGATCGCCGACAACGTGGGCGACAACGTCGGCGACTGCGCCGGCATGGCGGCCGACCTGTTCGAAACCTACGCGGTGACGCTGGTCGCGACCATGCTGCTGGGCGGCGTGCTCGGCACGGAAGTCGGCGCGAACGGCGCGCTGTACCCGCTGGCGCTCGGCGGCGCGTCGATCATCGCCTCGGTGATCGGTACCTTCTTCGTGCGCACGCGCCAGGGCGGCAAGATCATGAACGCGCTCTACGCCGGCGTGCTGGTGTCGGGCATCCTCGCCGCGGCCGCGTTCTGGCCGATCACCGCGCAACTGATGGCGGCTTCCACCTTCGGCGTGGCCAAGCTGTACGGCGCGGCGATCACGGGCCTGGTGCTGACCGCGGTGATCGTGTTCATCACCGAGTACTACACCGCGACCGAATACAAGCCGGTGCAGCACGTGGCGAAGGCCTCCACCACCGGCCATGCGACCAACATCATCGCGGGCCTTGGCGTCTCGATGAAGGCGACCGCGGCGCCGGTGATCGCGATCTGCGCGGCGATCTGGATTTCCTACGACATGGCGGGCCTGTACGGCATCGCCATCGCCGCCACCGCCATGCTCTCCATGACCGGCATGATCGTGGCGCTGGATGCGTACGGTCCGATCACCGACAACGCCGGCGGCATCGCCGAGATGGCCGACCTGCCGCCGGAAGTGCGCGGCGTGACCGATCCGCTGGATGCGGTGGGCAACACCACCAAGGCGGTGACCAAGGGCTATGCGATCGGCTCGGCGGCACTCGCCGCGCTGGTGCTGTTCGCCGATTACACGCACACCTTGTCCATCGAGCATCCCGGCGTGACGCTGGACTTCTCGCTGTCCAACCACATGGTGATCATCGGCCTGTTCATCGGCGGCCTGATCCCGTTCCTTTTCGCCGCGATGGCGATGGAAGCGGTGGGCCGCGCGGCCGGCTCGGTGGTCGAGGAAGTGCGTCGCCAGTTCCGCGAGATCGCCGGGATCATGCAGGGCACCACGCGTCCGGATTACTCGCGCGCGGTGGACATGCTCACCAAGTCGGCGATCAAGGAAATGATCATCCCGTCGCTGCTGCCGGTCGTGGTGCCGATCCTGGTCGGCTTCATCCTCGGCGCCGAAGCGCTGGGCGGCGTGCTGATCGGCACCATCACCACCGGCCTGTTCGTCGCGATCTCGATGACCACCGGCGGCGGCGCCTGGGACAACGCCAAGAAGTACATCGAGGACGGCAACTTCGGCGGCAAGGGTTCGGATGCGCACAAGGCCGCGGTCACCGGCGACACCGTGGGCGATCCGTACAAGGACACCGCCGGCCCCGCGGTGAACCCGCTGATCAAGATCATCAACATCGTGGCACTGCTGATCATCCCGCTGCTTGCGTTCCACTGATCGCATCGCCCACGCGACCTTCGAAGCCCCGCCCACGCGGGGCTTCTTTTTTACGCACCCCGGCGGCTTGCTCTAAAATGGCGGGTTTCCCGCAAAAAACGTCGCGCACAAGGAACTCCCATGGGTCTCGAACTGGTCAGCACCGGAAGCAACGTGCCGGAAGAAATCAACGTCGTCATCGAGATCCCGAAGGACGCCGAGCCGGTCAAGTACGAGGTGGACAAGGCCTCCGGCGCAATGTTCGTGGACCGCGTGCTGTCCACGCCGATGCGCTATCCGTGCAACTACGGCTACATCCCGCACACGCTTTCGGGCGACGGCGATCCGGCCGACGTGCTGGTGATGATCCCGCTGCCGCTGATCCCGGGCGCGGTGATCCGCTGCCGGCCGGTCGGCGTGCTCAACATGACCGATGAGAGCGGCGAGGACACCAAGATCGTGGCGGTGCCGATCGAGAAGGTGTTCGCCGGCTACGCGCACATCAAGGACATCGGCGATCTGCCCACCCACTGGCGCGAACGCATCGCGCACTTCTTCGAGCACTACAAGGACCTGGACAAGGGCAAGTGGGTGAAGATCTCCGGCTGGGGAAACATTGACGATGCACGCAGGGAGATCCGCGATTCCGTCGAGCGCTACAAGCGCGCGCCGGAGAAACCGAATTTCTGATGCCGGGACTCGAGACTCGGGCAGCACAAACTCCGTCATTCCGGGGCCGCGCGCGCGCGCGCAACCCGGAATCCGATCTTGCGCTGTACGGCGAGAAAAACTGGATTCAGGCTTTCGCCGGAACGACGACGCAATTCAGTGGCCTGGCTGCGCGACAACATCCCTCGCCCGCCACACGCCGATGCGCCTGCTCCCGCTGAGGAAATACGGCCAGCTCCAGGCCGGGCGCACGCCCCGCGGTTCATCGCCCTTGTCGCTGGCGACCAACAACCCGCCAGGGTGCACGCGGCACCACGCGGGCACCTGCGCGCGCGTGATCACCGGCAGGGGCTGGCGCAGCCGGCCGGTGTAACCGAACAGGCCGTTGTGCCACTCGATGTGCGCGATCGGGATGCGCTCGTGCATCGCCGTTGCGATGAACGCCGCTTCGGGACGCACGTCCAGCGCCGGCTGCAGCGCCAGCGCCCCGGCCAGCAACGAGACCGAGGCAAGCGCCGTCGCGGCCAGCGCCAGCGAGCGCGCATCGAACCCCCAGGCGCGCCACACGCCGATCGCGATCACGAGCGGAACCCACGCGAACAGCATCAGCAACGGTTGCGGCGCATAGCCGTAGGCACGCGCCGCCCACCACGGCAGATAGAGCAGCCCGGCCGCGACCAGCAGTGCGAACAAGGCATACAAAGCCGGACGCAAGCGCGCGTACGGCTTCTGCAACAGCCACGCGCCACTCAGCGCCCAGGCCGGCAACAGCGGAGCCAGATAATGGATCTGCTTGCCGCTGATCGCGCAGAACGCCAGCAGCGGCGGCAGCCACCAGCACAGCAGGAATCTGCCGATGCGCCCGCGCGGCAGCTCGCGCCAGGCGGCGAATGGCGCGCGCGAGGCCAGCACCCACGGCAGCAGCAGCACGGGGATCAACGGGAAGTACCACCAGAACGGCCGCCGGTGCGCGAAGCTCTCGTGCAGTCGCCCGGTGACTTTGGCGATCAGCGGCTGCCAATAGCTCGGGCCACCGTACCAGGCCGCGGGCAGCAACCAGCACAGCGCGATCGCGATGCCGACCAGGATGCCCGCGAGCAGCGACAGGTACCAGCGCGTCGGCGCTGCGCGCGCGCTGCGGCTCCATAACGGCGCCAGCAGTCCGGCGCCGGCGATATGCAGCAGCACCACTGGCCCCTTGGCGAGGATGCCCAGGCCCAGCATCAGGCCCAGCCGACCGATGCCGCGCGCATGGCGGCCTTCGTCGAGATCGAGAAGTGCATGCAGCGCACCCAGCACGCACGCTGCCAGCAGCAGGTCGAACATGATGGCGGTGGCAAACAGCGCGAAGCCCGCGCAGCCGGCCAGCAACCACATCGCGGCGTTCGCGCCACGCGTGTCCAGGTGCAGGCGTGTCGCCAGCCGGCGCAGCGTGACCAGCATGACCAACGCGATGATCAGCGCTTCCACCCGCGCGACCCAGGTGTGGACGCCGACCAGTTTCCATCCCGCTGCGATCAACCAGAACAGCAGCGGCGACTTGTCCGAGTACCAGGCGCCATTGACGGTTGGCACCAGCCACTGCCCGGAATTGAACATCTCCCACGCCGCGGTGAGGTAGCGCGTTTCGTCAATCGGGATCGGCGGAAACAGCAGCGCCAGCGGCAACAGCAGCGCGAACCACAACGCCAGCCATGGCCATTCCGTGCTGCGCGCGATGGGCGAGGTGTTCAATGCAAGGTCGGTCATCGCACGCAGGATAGCGGAACCCCAAATGAAATCGCCGGCCATGCGACCGGCGATTCGCGCCATCGCGGGTTGATCAGTGCCGCCTGCCGCCGTTGCTTCCGCGGCCGGGCTCGGCAGGTTCGCCCTTCTTGCCGAAGTCTTCCATCAGCGTCTTCATGTCCTCGGCGTGTTCCTCTTCCTGCGCCAGCACCTCTTCCAGCAGACGCTTGGTGGTGGTGTCGCGGTCGCCGACGTAGTTGATGATCTCGCGATAGCTGTCTATCGCGATGCGCTCGGCCACCAGGTTCTCCTCGATCATCGAGGCGAGATCGTCGGGCACCACGAATTCGGCGTGGCTGCGCGTGGACAGACCGTCCGGCGCAAAGTTGGGCTTGCCGTCGAGCTGGGTGATGCGCTCGGCAATCCGGTCGGCGTGCTCCTGTTCCTCGCCGGCGTGTTCCAGGAACTCCGCCGCCACGCTTTTGGCGTTGATGCCGGAGGCCAGGTAATAGTGCGCCTTGTAACGCAGCACGCAGACGAGTTCCGTCGCCAGCGCCTCGTTCAACAGCTTCAGTACCGTCTCGCGGTCGAGCGTGTAGCTTTGCGTCACCGCGCCACGCCGGATGTGCTCGCGCGCGCGGTCGCGAAGGGTCTGGATATCGGTCAGGAACGGCTGGGATTTTGCTGGCATGTCGAACTCCTTTTCTGCTGCCGACGCGGTACTCCAGTGTACGCCGCGATCCGGATTTCAGGTTAACGCCGGCTCGTCGCGGTGCGCCACGCGCCTCGCGCGCTCGGCGGTCGCGGCAACCTGCGCGAATGCGCGCTCCACGTCCTGCTCGCGCAGGCGCCATTTTTCGCGTCGCGGTGCCGAAACGGTATGGCTCGCCACGGGTAATTCGGCGCCGAGCCGCCGATCCCAGTCGAAGCCGATCGCCGCGCACACGCGCGCGATCTCGGCGTCCGGATCGGCGAGCAGCGCGTCATAACGCGCCACGCACCATCGCGATGCGGGCAGGCGTTCGAGGTCGTCCAGCAGGATCCGCGTGGTGGTGGCCCATTGCGCGGCGACGATGTCGGGCAATGGCTTGCCGATCAATTCCCGCCAGCCGGGCACGAGCACCAGGGACCAGGGCAAACCGGTCCAGCCCGGCAGTTGCGGGTAGGTGCGGAAGCCGCCCGACTCCCACGCCTCCATCATGCTGGCCAGCACTTCATGCGGCTCGCGGTAGAGGTACACGAACAGGGCATCGGGAAACACTTCCGCCAGGAACGGGATGCGCAGCGAATTCTTGGGGGTTTTTTCAAGCAGCCGGATCCGCCCGGCGGGATGCCGCCCTTCGCGGTCGAAGGCGCGCCTGCGGAAGCGCTCGCGCAAGGCGGCCACGATTTCCGGCGACGCGTCGGCGCGCTCGAGGCGATTGGATTCGTAGCCGCGCGCCGCGGCGCCCAGCACGCCCGACGCGGTGCTGCCTTCGATGATCCCGTGGCTCTCGCCGCCGATGGTGCAGGCGCTGGGGCTCTGCGCGAGGGTCTCGAAAAACAGCGAGGAGCCCGAACGCGGCGGCGACACGATGAAAACCGGACGGTCGAACGGATACTCCGCCGCTGCGGGCGCGGGCGAAGCCTGCACGCGCGCGGCGACGGAGACGGACGCACGCGTGGCTTCCTCGGTCGCCGCGGCGGCGTCGCCTCCGCGGATCGCCTGTCCGAGCAGTCCGTTGACCGCCGAAAAAAAGCGGGTCTGGTTCTTCAAGCGTATGTCCGCGCCGAGACGGTGCATGTTCGCCAGGAATTCGGCGAGCACACGGCGATACTCCGGCGCCCCGGCCGGGTCTGCGCCGTAGCGGAACCACAACGTTCGCCAGGCCAGCACGAACTCGTTGGCGAGATGGCGCACCACCGGCAGCAGCGGCTGCGGCTCGGCTTCGGCAAGCAGGAAGCCGACGTGTTCGCGCAGTTCCCAGTAGCTCATCGGCGACATCAGGTTCACCGATTCGAACGCCAGATCCGGCGTGTCCGCGCCGGGTGCGACGAAGCGCGGGCTCCACCCTTCGCGCGTCTCGGCGTGCGGCCTGCCGGCGTTGACCAGCTTGCCGAACGCGGCGCTGCCGATCGTGTCCACCACCAGGTGCACGCGCGCAACATCGGCATCGTTGGTGACCCGGTGCAGGCGCCAGGTGTCGAAGATCCAGCATTCCCCGGCCGCCATGTGGGTGTGCGTGTCGCCGCAGAAGAACCGGACGGACGGATGGGTGACGATGGGAACGTGCACCCGCACGCGTTCGTTCCAGTAGTGGTTGGTGTCCACGTGCGCATCCACTTCCGCGCCTGCGGACAACCGCATCAGCCGCACGCGGCCAAGCACCGCTTCCAGGCTGCCAAGCACCTGGCGCAGGTAGGCACAACGCTCGAGTGCGGGCGTGGGCCGCATCGGCCCGAACAGTGCGTCGCCACGCGCCGGATCGCCATGCGCCGCGACCAGCGGCAGCGCGGTGTTTCCGGGCAGGCCGCTCGGATGCGGAGACCACAGGCCCTCGTCCAGCGCGGAAATCTCCGCTGCAAGCGCGGCGGCATCGAAACCAAGCGGCAACTGGATGAAGGGAACGGGCAGCTTCATGTCAGGGCGCCGCACCCGCCGGTACGCGCGGTTCTTCCGCCGTGGGTTGCTCGCGGCGGTCGGCCAGGGCCACGCCCAGCACCATCGATCGCAACGTGTTCATGAATTGCATGCCGTTCACCAATTGCAGCGGCGCCGCGCCGCGCTCCATGTCTTCTGCGAATCCGTCCAACGCGCGCCGATACGCGGGCCAGCCTGCACGATCCTCGCCGTACTGCGCCCACAACGCATGCCAGCTTGCCATGAAGCGGTTGGCCCGTTGCTGCACGAACCCGAGCCGCGGGTGCGGAGCCACATGCGCGAGTATGAACTCCAGGTGGTTGCGCAATTCCCAAGGCGTCATCACCTGCGGTGCGTTGCTGGATTCGAAGATCAGGGCTGCCGGCGTTGCTTCGGCGCCTTCGAAAAGCTCCGCCCGCCATCCATCGGGGTTGCCGTGTCCGGGCGCGCGACCGCGTCCGGCGAGCTCCCAGAACGCGTCCCCGCCCACGGTGTCGGCGACCAGGTGCACGCGCTCGTGATCGGCCACGTTGACCACCCGGTGCGGTCGCCAGGTGTCGAAGATCCAGCACTCGCCCGGCGCCATGTTCACTTCCGCATCGCCGCAGATGAAGCGCACGCCGGGTTGGGTCTGGATCGGCACGTGCACGCGCATGCGATCGCGCCAGTAATAGTTGATATCCGCGTGCGGGGTGACTTCGGCACCGCCGACGAGCTTCATCAGGCGCGTGCGTCCCCAGACCGCGCCGAGCCGCGCCAGCACCTGCGTGAGATAGGGGCACTGTTCGAGGTAGGGCGTCGGCCGCATCGGCCCTGCGATCGCGTCGCTGTCCGGATCGCCGCCGACGGATATCAGCGGCAGTGCGAAATTGCCGGGGTATTTTTGCGGGTGCGGGCGCCACGCCGGGTCGCCCAGCGCATGCATTTCGGCGGCAAGCCGGTCGGCGTCGAAGCGCAACGGCAACTGGACGAACGGCACCTGCAACTTCATCGGACGATGCTCATTCGGGCCGGTAGATGTCGCCGCCGTGCTCGCGGAATTCGCGCGCCTTCTCGGCCATGCCTTCGGTCAGTGCCGCGGCTTCATCCACGCCGTGTTCGCGTGCGTAGTCGCGCACGTCCTGGGTGATTTTCATCGAGCAGAACTTCGGGCCGCACATCGAGCAGAAGTGCGCGCTCTTGTGCGCATCCTTGGGCAGCGTCTCGTCGTGGAATTCCCTGGCCTTCTCCGGATCCAGCCCGAGGTTGAACTGGTCTTCCCAGCGGAACTCGAAGCGCGCCTTGGAGAGCGCGTTGTCGCGCGCCTGCGCGCCGGGATGGCCCTTGGCGAGATCGGCCGCGTGCGCGGCGATCTTGTAGGTGACGATGCCGTCGCGCACATCCTGCTTGTCGGGCAGCCCCAGGTGCTCCTTCGGGGTGACGTAGCACAGCATCGCGGTGCCGAACCAGCCGATCATCGCCGCGCCGATCGCGCTGGTGATGTGGTCGTAGCCAGGGGCGATGTCGGTGGTCAGCGGCCCGAGCGTGTAGAACGGCGCCTCGCCGCACTTCTCGAGCTGCCGGTCCATGTTCTCCTTGATCAGCTGCATCGGCACGTGGCCGGGGCCTTCGATCATCACCTGCACGTCGTGCTTCCAGGCGATCTGCGTGAGTTCGCCGAGCGTGTCGAGTTCGGCGAACTGCGCCTCATCGTTGGCGTCCGCGATCGAGCCAGGCCGCAGGCCGTCGCCCAGCGAGAAGGCCACGTCGTAGGAGCGCATGATTTCGCAGATCTCATCGAAGCGTTCGTAGAGGAACGATTCGCGGTGATGCGCAAGGCACCACTTGGCCATGATCGAGCCGCCGCGCGAAACGATGCCGGTCACGCGCTTGGCGGTCAGCGGCACGAACGGCAGCCGCACGCCGGCGTGGATGGTGAAGTAGTCCACGCCTTGCTCGGCCTGCTCGACCAGGGTGTCGCGGAACAGCTCCCAGGTGAGGTCCTCGGCCACGCCGCCGACCTTCTCCAGCGCCTGGTAGATCGGCACCGTGCCGATCGGCACCGGCGAGTTGCGCAGGATCCATTCGCGCGTTTCGTGGATGTGCTTGCCGGTGGAAAGATCCATCACGGTGTCGGCGCCCCAGCGGATCGCCCACACCATCTTCTCGACTTCCTCCGCGATGGAACTGGTGACCGCCGAATTGCCGATGTTGGCGTTGATCTTCACCAGGAAGTTGCGGCCGATGATCATCGGCTCGCTTTCCGGATGGTTGATGTTGTTGGGCAGGATCGCGCGGCCGCGCGCGATCTCGTCGCGCACGAATTCCGGCGTGATCACTTGCGGGATCGCCGCGCCGAACGACTGCCCCCGGTGCTGCTTCAGCAGGCCGGCGGCGCGCAGCGCATCCAGCCGCTGGTTCTCGCGGATCGCCACGAATTCCATTTCGGGCGTGACGATGCCGCGCCGGGCGTAATGCATCTGGGTGACGTTCGCGCCCGACTTCGCGCGGCGGGGCTTGGGCAAGTTCGGAAAGCGCACGTCGGCCAGCTCGCGCGCGTTCGCATGCCGGCGCGTGAAGGGCGAAGTGAAGTCGGCGAGCTGTTCGGTGTCGCCGCGCTCGGCGATCCAGGCCGAGCGCAGGGCCGGCAGGCCGGCGGCGAGATCCACCGAATGATCCGGATCGGTGTAAGGGCCGGAGGTGTCGTAGACGGTGAACGGCGCATTGGCTTCCGCGCCGAAGGTGGAAGGCGTGTCGGCCAGCGCGATCTCGCGCATCGGCACGCGGAGATCGTCGCGGCTGCCGCGCACGTACAGCTTGCGCGAGCCGGCGATCGGGCGCGTGACATCCGCGGTCAGCGCCTGGGCGGCGCGCAGGAGTTCTGATACAGCAGCGTTCATGGCGCGCTCCGTCGCATGGGCGATAGGCGATTATAGGGTGCGCGGGCGCGCGCTGGCCGCGCGCCCGCGATCACGAACGGGAATAGGCACGCAGGAACATTTCCACCGCCGCCTCGGCGGTGGCGATCACTTCGCGTTCGAACGTTTCCTGGCACTGCACGCAACCGAACAGGCGCATCGCATGCAGGTCGCCCTTCAACAGGGCCAGGAACTGCCCGGCCGCACGGCCCGGATCGTCCACTTCGATTTCCCCGCGCTGCGAGGCGACGACGAGGAACCGCTCCATCTTGGCGCGCACGCGCGCCGGACCCTCTTCCCAAAGCAGTTGCCCCAGCCGCGGATTGCCTTGCCGGCAATCGCCCAGGATCGCGCGCCAGGTGCCGATTGCGGCTGGATCGGTGACCGCGCGCGCGTGTGCATGCGCGATCGCCAGCAAACGCTCGCGCAGCGGACCGGTCGAACCCTCGAAGATGCTGTCGGGCAGCGCCTGCCGGCAGGACTCGCGCAACGCTTCGCGGAACAGCGAGTCCTTGTCGCCGAAATGGCTGTACACGGTGAGCTTGGAGACGCCGGCCTCGGCAGCGACCGCATCCATGCTGGTGCCTTCATAGCCGTGCTGCGGGAACAGGCGCTTGGCGGCCTCCAGGATGGCGGCGCGCTTCTCCATGTCCTTGGGCCGGCCGGGGCCGATCGTGCGGGCGGTGACGGTGCTCATAGGGACTCATTCGGCAATGCGGGGGTCGGGTCGAGCCACGTGAGGATGTGTGATCCTGCGTTTGGCTTCGACCGAACCGTTCATATAATTATACGGCCAAGTTCATATTTCCCAAGACCCAGGCCCGCAACCCGCGCGGGCGATTCAGCATCGAACACGTTGCAGTGTCCGTTCGCGAACACGTGAACGTCCGCGGACAACCCTCCGCGCCCGCAATCGCAATGGCTTGCGCGGTGGCATAGGCCTTGCTGAAGGTGGGTCGCGAGCGTCATGACCTACGTCACATGCGCGCGGTGACTTCCGGCACTTAATGGCGGTGGCGCGCGCAGCGGAGCCTACATGAAGCCCGCGCTGTTATGCTTTCAGGTCTTTTCCAACCGCTTTCGTACAAACCATGGCCAACGTTTCCCAACCTATGGACCTCACCCGCGCACGCCGCAACATGGTCGAGAATCAGGTGCGCCCGTGGGAGGTGCTGGATGCGCGCGTGCTCGAGGTACTCACCGAGCTGCCGCGTGAATCGTTCGTGCTGCCGGCCTGGCACGCGCTTGCATACGCGGATCTGGCGCTGCCGATCGCACACGGCGAAACGATGATGAAGCCGATCGTCGAGGGCCGGCTGCTGCAGGCGCTGGACATCCGGCCCGACGATCAGGTGCTCGAGATCGGCATCGGCTCCGGCTACCTCACTGCGTGCCTGGCGAAGCTCGGCGGGCACGTGGTTGGAGTGGAACGGCATGCGGACTTCGTCGAAACCGCACGCGCCCGGTTGTCGAACGCCGGCGTCGCCAATGTCGAACTGGTGAACGCGGATGCACTGCGCGACTTCGCCCCGGGCCGCACCTTCGACGCGATCGCGGTGACCGGCGCGGTGGCCGAAGTTCCGAAACGTTTCCGCGACTGGCTGAAGGTCGGCGGCCGCATGTTCGTGGTGGTCGGCGTGGAACCCGCGATGCGCGCGCTGCTGCTGCGCCGCGAAGCCGACGGCGGCTTCACCGAGGAACGCCTGTTCGAAACCGATCTCCCGTATCTGGCCGGCGCCGAGCCGGTCCGGGAATTCAACCTGTAATCGTTGCGAAACCGGCGTTGCGAACGCCGACAAGGAATCTGCATGAGCCGTTGCAAGTTGGCGTTGCTGGTGGTGGCCTGTCTGGGTGCATCCAGCGTACACGCGGAAAACCTGATGGACGCCTACCGTCAGGCGCGGCAGTCCGATCCCATCCTGCAACAGGCGGATGCGCAGCGCCGCGCGATTTCGGAAAACGTGAACCAGGCCTGGGCCGTGCTGCTTCCGCAGATCAACGTGCAGGGCAACTTCTCCGATTCGCACGGCACCAGCACCAGCAACCAGCCGGTCAACAGCGGCAGTGGCTTCCAGGTGTTCGCGACCCGCAGCAGTTCCAGTTCGCGCAATTTCAACAAGAGCGCCACCCTCGACCAGACGATTTTCGACTTCGGCAAATTCGCCCAGGTCGGCGCTGCGCGCGCGCAACGCGCCAGCGGCGAGGCGAATTACCAGGCGGCCGAGCAGGACCTGATCCTGCGCACGGCCACCGCCTACTTCAACGTGCTGACCGCCGAGGACGAGCTGCGCTTCGCGAAGGCCAACGAGCAGGCGCTCGCCAAGCAACTCGACCAGGCGCAGCAACGCTTCAACGTCGGCCTGTCGGCGATCACTGACGTGGATGCCGCCAAGGCGCAGCACGACGCCGCGGCCGCCGCGGTGATCCAGGCCCAGAACACGGTGTTCGACAATCGCGAAGCGCTCAGCCAGATCACCGGCAAACCGGTCGGCGACCTGGCCAAGCTGACCAACGACCTGCCGCTCAACAAGCCGCAGCCCGATGCGATTGACGCCTGGGTTGACCTGGCCTTGCGCAGCAACCCGGCCCTGCAATCGCAACGCGACCAGGTCAACGCCTTCGATCGCGACATCACGGTGGCGCGCGCGGGCCACCTGCCCACCCTGAACGCGCAGGTCAGTTACACCGATTCGCCGGCCTGGGGCGACCAGACCGGCACTTCCATTCCGGGCAGCGCGCATTTCGACAGCGGCCGGCACGACACGATCGTCGGCCTGGTGTTGCAAGTGCCGATCTTCTCCGGCGGGCTCACCCATTCCCGCGTGCGCCAGGCCGTCGCCCAGCGCGACGAGCAGGCCGACATCCTGGAGCAGGATCGCCGCAACGTGGTCCGCAACACCCGCAGCGCATTCAACGCGATCGAAGCCGGCATCAGCGAGGTCGAGGCCCAGAAGCAGGCCGTGATCTCCGCCCAGAAGGCGCTGGAGGCGACCCAGGCGGGCTTCGAAGTCGGCACCCGCACCATCGTGGACGTGCTGATCAGCCAGCAGAACCTGTTCCAGGCGCAGAGCAACTACTCGCAGGCACGCCACGCCTTCGTGATCAACCAGCTTACGCTGAAGAACGCGGCCGGCACGCTGGACGTGAAGGATCTGGAAGCTGCGAACGCCTTGCTGCAGTAGGGCGGGTCTTGACCCGCCGACAAGGCCGCCCATATCCGGCCGCCGAGACCCGTCCTGCGCCGCTCAGGAACGCGGCAACGGCGGGTCGCCCGCCCTGCGTCGCGCATAAATCCGCTCGATCAGGACCATCGTGCGACGCACCGCGCCGCGCTCGCGCGCGAACACCATCCGCGCGTTCGCACCCATGCGGTGGCGCAGGGGCGCATCGCGCAGCAGTTCCAGCACTGCCGGACCCAGGTCGGCCGGCGCCTCGACCCGGCGCCCGCCCCCTCCATCTATCAGGCTGCGGGTGATTTCCTCGAAGTTGAACGTGTACGGACCGACCAGCACCGGGCGTGCCAGCGAGGCCGGTTCCAGCACGTTGTGCCCGCCGATCGGCACCAGGCTGCCGGCCACGAAGGCCAGGTCGCTGGCCGCGTAGTGGCGCATCATCGCGCCCATCACGTCAATCACGAAGCACTGGCAGCTCGCATCCGGTTTCTCGGGGCCATTGTGCGTGCAGGTGCTGAAGCCGAGGTTGCGCGCGGACTGCTCGACGGCGCGGAAGCGTTCCGGATGGCGCGGGGCGATCAGCAGCAAGGCATCGGGCAATCGGTGCAGCACGTCCAGGTGCGCCTGCAATACCGCCAGTTCTTCGCCCTCGTGGGTGCTGGCCGCGAACCATACCGGCCGCGATTCGCCCCAGGTGCGCCGCAGCGCCTCGCCGCGTTCGCGCACGCCCTGCGGGATCGGCATGTCGAATTTCAGATTGCCCGCGATGCTGACGCGCGCCGGATCGGCGCCGAGCGTCCGGTAGCGACGCGCATCGGCATGCGACTGCGCGGCAATGTGGCCCACGTTGTCCAGCGCCTGCGCGACCAGCCTGTGGATCGGCGCGTAGGCGCGCAGAGAGCGTTCCGAAAGCCGCGCGTTCGCGATCACCAGCGGGATGCCGCGCTGCCCGCAGGCGTGGAACAGGTTCGGCCAGATCTCCGTCTCCATGATCACGGCGAGGCTTGGCCGGATGCAGTCGAGGAATCGCCGTACCGCGCGCGGCAGGTCGTAGGGCAGGTAGACGTGGAAGACCTCGTTGCCCAGTTGCGCCCGCACGCGCTCCGACCCGGTCGGCGTCACCGTCGTGACCACCATCGGAAGTTGCGGATAGCGCCGGCGCAGGGCCTGGATCAGCGGCAGCGCCGCGTTCACTTCGCCCACCGAGACCGCGTGAACCCAGATGCTCTCGCGCAGGCCCTTGGCCGGGAAATGGCCGAAACGCTCGCGCCAGCGCGCGAAATAGCCGCTGTAATGCAGGCCGCGCGCGACCAGCCGCAACACGATCACGGGCGTGGCGAGGTAAATCGCGATGGTGTAGAGAAGTCGCAACATGCGGCGGATCTGGAGAAAGCCGCGCGAGTATAACGAGCGCCTCGCCACTCTCCCACGCGGGTCGCGGACTCGCGGCGCGCGAGCGGTTGCTATGATCGCGCGCTCAATGCGCAAGCCGCCTTTCACGCCCTCGCTGCTCGCACCTCGCAACTGGCCGGCCTGGCTGGGTGCCGGCGTGTTGCGGCTGCTGGTGCTGCTGCCGCATCGCGCAATCCTGGGACTCGGCGCACTGTTCGGCGCGCTGATCGCGCCGCTGCTGCGCGCGCGCCGGCGCGTCGTCGCGCGCAATCTGGAATTGTGCTTTCCCGAACTGGACGAAGCCTCGCGCGCGAAGCTGCGTGCGAAGGCGCTGCGCGACATGGGCGCGATGCTGGGCGAGTTCGCGCTGGGCTGGATGGCTTCCGACCGCAAGCTCTCGAAGCTGCCGGTGCGGATCGAAGGGCTCGAGCATCTGCAGGCCTTGCGCGCGCAGGGTCGTGGCGCACTGCTGGTCGGCGGGCATTTCTCGCACCTGGAACTGTGCGCGCGGCTGATCTCGCGGCAGCTTCGCATCGCCGGCATGTACCGGCGCATGGATTCGGACGTGTTCGAGTGGATCGTGCTGCGCGCGCGGCTGGGTTACGCCGACACCATGTTCGACAAGGACGCGTTGCGCGCCACGGTGAAATACCTCAAGCGCGGCGGCGTGGTCTGGTACGCGCCCGACCAGGACATGCGCGGCAAGGACAGCGTGTTCGCGCCGTTCTTCGGGATTCCCGCGTCCACCATCACCGCGACGCATCATCTCGCGCGGCTGTCGGGTGCGGCGGTGGTCCCGTTCTTCCATCGCCGGGAACCGGACGGGAGTTACGCGTTGCGGCTGGAATCGCCGCTGGCGGATTTCCCGACGTCGGACGTGGTCGCGGACACCGCGCGCATCAACGCGTTGATCGAACGCATGGTGCGCGAGGCGCCGTCGCAATACCTGTGGGCGCACAAGCGGTTCAAGACCAGGCCGCCGGGGATGCCGCCTGTTTACCGGGACCGGGAACCGGGGACCGGGGACCAACAGCGTGCTTCGTCCTGAACCGAGCTTTGTCGCCACGACGGCAACAGCAAGCGGGCTGCCGGGCTGGATCAGCCGGTCCCCGGTCCCCGATCCCTGGTCCCGGCTCTTTTCGCTTCAAACAGCTTCGCGTACTTCAGGAACACGTAGAACGCGCCCAGCACGCTGGCCACGAAGCCCGCCCATCCGGACAGGAAGTAACGCTTGAGGAGGTACTGGCGCAGGAAAAAGACCGGCGGATACAGCACCATCATCGCGCCGCTGAAGCGCTGTTTTTTCGCCAGCTTGTGCGCCACCATGCCGGACGAATAACGGTTGATCTTCTCCACGCGCGAATCAATGTCGCCGTCGCCGTCGTTGACGAAATCGGCGCGCCACAGCGTCTTCACCGGGCCCTCCACCTCGACCGCGGCGTGCACCGGCACGTCGTTCATCCGTCCGCGTCGGCGGTCGAACAGGCGCAGGTGCCCGTTGCGCCAGCTCAGGCGGCTCGGAACCGTCCAGAACATCCGCTCGCGACGCGGCAGGCGGAATCCCGCCACGCGCGGGTGCTCCAGCGCGCGTTCGATCACCTCGCGCGTTCCGGGCGAAAGCACCTCGTCCGCATCGAGGTTCAGGATCCAGTCGTGCGTGGCCATGTCGTAGGCGCGCTGCTTCTGCGGGCCGTAGTCGTCGAACGGATGTACCGCCACGCGAGCACCGAAACGCCTTGCGATTTCCACCGTGGCATCGGTGGATCCCGAATCCAGAACCACGATCTCGTCGGCGAAATTCGCCGCCGCGAGACAACGCTCCAGCGTATCGGCGTTGTTGAAGGTGATGATCACCAGCGAGAACTTCTCACGCATGGCGCACCCCGGTGCGCAGGTATGGCGCCGGCTCCGGAGCCGAGTCGGGCACGTCGGCGTGCAATGCCGCGCACCACAGGCTCAGCAGCCACCAGAACAGCAGGCCCCACCACGCCGAATAAAAGGCAAGGTGCGTGTTGACCGGGAACACCATCACGAACAAGGCGACGCCGGCCGGCCACGCGCGAAAGCGACCGCGCGAACCGGCGTTGCGGTACGCGCGCACCGCCAGCACCACGCCGGCCAGCCACAACGCCAGGCCGATCGCGCCGGTATCGTCCAGCACCTCCAGCACGATCTGGTGCGGATGGCAGGCGCCCTGCCCGGGGCCGCACGCCTCGATGGAAAGGAAGCGGTCCCCGGGACGCGCGAATTGCGGGTAGGCGAAACGGAAATCGCGCACGCCCACGCCGTTCACAGGATGCGCCCCCGCCATCTTCAGCGCGGTGCGCCAGATGTCGAGCCGTCCGCTGGTCGCCATGTCCAGTCCCTGCGCGGAATCGTCGAAGGCCAGCAGCGTGCGTTGCATGCGCTGGTCGAACCGCGGCGAGGTCTTCCAGGCAACGCCCACCGCGAGCGCGGCAATCGCGCATGCGCCAAGAGTCCACGCGGCGAAACGCGCGGGTGACTGCGCCTCGCGCCACAGGCACGCGATCACGACCAGCGCATACATCAGCCAGGCGGCGCGCTCGCCGGCCAGCAGGATCGGACCCAGCAGGAACAGCAGCGCGACGACCAGACCTGTGCGGCCGAAGCGCTCACGCGCGGACCACGCCGCAAAGGGCGACAGCACCGCCAGCACCAGGCCGAGCTTGAGGTCGCCCGCACCGAAGATGCCGGAGATGCGCTGCGCTTCGGCGTGCCCGCCGAGGCTGTAACCGGTCAGGATCTGCACCCAGGCATCCAGCGCCCACAGCGCGGCGATCACGCCGGTGGCGAGGTACAGCGTCCGCGCGCGCGACTCCCGTCGGACCGCGAAGCACACGTAAAACCCGAACGGCGCGAAGCGGATGATCGCCGCCACCGTGCTCCAGCTTTTGTCGGGCTGGATCGCGTCGAACGCGGAGATCAGCGCGGCGGCGAAATAGCATGACCACAGCGCCAGCAGCAGTTTCGCGCCTGGGTGCCCCTTCCATGCACTGCGCGCGCGCGCGAAGAAGATCGCGGCGCCGAGCATGCACACCAGCACGCCCAGTTCGCTGGCGCGCCCGAACGGCAACAGCAGGATCACCGCCACGATCGGCAGCAGCGGCGAGAGCAGTGCGGCTTTCAGTGGTGCGGGGAGAGGCATCGCCCGGCCCGGATCGAAACAGGACGGGATTGTACGGGACCCGGGACTCGGGACCCGGGACCGAATCCATCGCCTTGCGGCGTCGGGCCGACGAATCGCGCCCGTCAGGCCGCCGCAAGCTCCCCGTACAACTTCAACGTCGCCTGCTGCATGTCGGCGAGGCGATAGCTCTGCAGCGGCGCGATCGGCGGCGCGCGGCGCAGCAATTCGGCGGCGCGCTCGACCAGCTTTTCCATGTCGCCCGCCGGCACGCGCCCGGCCGGGTACAGTTCGGCCAGCAATTCGCCGACACCGCCATGCGCGTAACCCAGCACCGGCCGGCACAGCGACAACGCCTCGACCACGGTGCGGCCGAAGCTTTCGGGTTTGTTGGACAATTGCAGGATCAGCGCCGACGCCGCGAACACGTCGCGTACATCGGCGCGCGGCGGCGTGAACACCACCGCGTCGTAAACGCCTTTGTCCTGCGCGAGGGCCTGCAGTTCGGCGAGGTACGCTTCACGCCCCTTCTCGACCGCGCCGAGCAGCAGCAGTCGCGCCTCGATGCCGCGCGCGCGCAAACCCGCAAGCAGCGCGATTGCGTCGGCGTGCCCCTTGAGGCGGGTGCCGCGACCGGGCAGGGTCAGCAACGGCGCGCCGCCGAGCTGCGGGAACTCGGAGAAAAACCGTTGCCGCCAGCCGTCGTCGGGACGATAGCCATACGGGAATTCATCCGGATCAATGCCGCGCGGGATCACAGTCAGCCGCGCCGGGTCGGTGCCCGGATAGTGGCTCAGCACGAAATCGCGCACGGTCTGCGACACCACGATGACGCGTTCGCCCCGGGTCATGATGCGGCTGTAACTGCCGGGCGAATTCAGTCCGTGCACGGTGGTGACGAAATGCGGACGCGGGCGCAGGCCGCGCAGTGCCAGCCAGCCCATCCACGCCGGCAGCCGCGAGCGTGCGTGCACGATGTCGGGCTTGATCTCCTCGATCAGGCGCCGCAACGGCCGGATGTGCCGCAGCGTGTGCAGCGACTTCTTCGACAGGTCCAGCGGCACGTGTTCGCTGCCCTCGGCCTGCAGCCTGGACACCATCCTGCCGCCTGCGGAGATCACCACCGAGCGATGTCCGCCGGCGACCAGTGCGCGCGCGACTTCCAGCGTGGAGCGCTCGGCGCCGCCGTTTTCCAGCGCAGGCACCAACTGGAGAACGGTCAACGGGCGGGTGACGGGCTGATCGGGCATCGTCCTGAACGCAGCGGCGGCTGGCGCCTGATACATGCACAAGCACCTAGCAAGTTTTGAGCCGTGGGCTGCGCCGAACACCGCCTCGCGGCGACGGCGGCGCAAGGGAACTGCTCAATCCTTGAGCACGAAAACCGCACCGCAGTACGGACATTGCGATTCGCCGCCATCCTGCACGATGGGAAGGTACACGCGCGGATGCGAATTCCACAGCGCCATTTCCGGCAACGGGCACGACAGCGGCAATTGCGCGCGGGTCACCTCGTAGCGGCGTTGCGCGTTGGCCGGCTCGGCGGCGTGTTCGATGGCGGCTGGGCTGTTCATGGCGTCGCATTTCTTCCGGGTGGAATCCGCATTCTAGCCGACTCGCCGCGGACTCACTCGCCGGCCTTTTCTTCCAGTGGCAGCAGCTTGGTGTCGTAGGCGTGCGATTCGATCGCCTCGGCGGTGATCGTCACCCGCAGCGCGTCGCCGACCATCGGCACGCCATAGCCCACGCCGAAACTGCTGCGGTCGAACGTGGCGCTGGCACCGAACCCCAGGGCCGGCGCCTCGATCATCGGGTACTTGCCGGCCTTGTTCAGGGTGACTTCCAGCGTCACCGGACGCGTCACGCCATGCACGGTCAGCTCGCCTTCGGCCTTGAAGCGTTTGTGGCCCTCCGGCCTGATCTTGTTGCTGATGAAAGTGATCAGCGGATACTTCTTCGCATCCAGGTACATCGGTCCGAGCAACTGCGCGTCCAGCGCAGGCACGTGCGTGTGCAGGCTGGACGCCGGAATGCTGACGCGCACCGACGATTTCGCAGGGTGCTTCGCGTCGTACACCAGCGTGCCGTTCACGTGATCGAACTGGGCGGTGGGACGCGAATAGCCCAGGTGATCCCACGAAAACAGCACCTGCGTGTGGGCGGGATCCAGGGTGTACTGCACGGGCGCCGCAAGGCAGGCGCCGCTCGCGCAGAGTGAAGCGAGCAACAGGGCCAGGGTTTTCATTGGCGTTCTCCAGTGGCAAATCCGGCGCGCGCAAGGGATCGAACTGTGAGATAACGCGCGCCATTGATCAATGGACGAAGCAGACGGGCGGAATTCGACATGCTTGACGCGTGGGTCATCACCGACGGAGCCGCCGGCAACGAACGGCAGGCCCTGGCGCTGGCACAGGCGCTGGAGGCACCCGCGCGCGCGTTGCGCCTGCCGCTGCGCGCGCCGTGGGCGTGGTTCGCGCCGCGCAGGTTGCCGGGCGGAAGATTGGCGCTGTCCGCCCGCGATCGCGCGCAGTTCGCGCCGCCCTGGCCTGCGCTTGCGATCGGCTGCGGGCGCCATGCCGCGCTGCTGACGCGCCTGCTGCGCGACGTCTCGCGGGGCGAGAGCTTCAGTGTGCAGATCCTCGATCCGCGCGTGGACCCGCGGTACTGGGATGCGGTGATCGCGCCGCGCCACGATCGCCTGCGTGGCCCCGGGGTGATCGAGACGCTGGGCTCGCTGAACCCGATTGATGACGACTGGCTGGCGCAGGGCCGGGAGGCGTTCCCCGAGCTGGCGCGCCTGCCGCAGCCCCGCATCGCATTGCTGATCGGCGGCCCGCGCCACGGGGTGGCGTTCGACGAGGCATACGCGCGCGCGCTCGCGGACGGCGTGGCTGCGCGCGCCCGCGGCGGCAGCGTGCTCGCCAGCCTTTCGCGGCGCACGCCGCCAGCCTTCGCGCAGATCGTGCGCGAAAAACTGGCGCACCTCCCCGGCGTGTTCTGGACCGGCGAACGCGACGGCACCAACCCGTACCCCGGACTGCTCGGCTGGGCCGATGCCATCGTGGTAACGCCCGATTCGGTCAACATGCTGTCCGAAGCCGCCGCCGTCGGCGTGCCGGTGCTTACACGCATCGCCGCACCCCTGCCGGAAAAGCTCGCGCGTTTCCACGCCGCACTGCGCGAACGCGGCTCGCTGCACGATCTGGATGCGCAGGGCGTGGGCGCCGCTGCGCCGCTGCGCGAAACCGCGCAGGTCGCCGCCCGGCTGAAGGAATGGATCGCGTCGCGAACCGCGCAGGGCGGGTCTTGACCCGCCGCTCGTCCTGATCGGCCGGCGCCAATGGCGGGTCAACCCGCCCTACCTTAATGTCGCCGGCAAGCCGGCTCCTACGTAGCAAAATCGAAACCCGCCTCGCGCGCGATGCGCAACACGCCCGCGCAAATCGCGGAGAGCTCCGCATCGCGCGCCACCACGCGCGGCCTCGCTTCCAGCGTGCAGCCGAGCGCACGCGAGAGCAGCGCGGCATGGGCATCCAGCAATTCCTGCGCATCGCGCTCCGGCAGCACGGCCGCAGCGGCGCAGGCGGCAATCAGGCCGGGCGTGTCGGTGGGCGCGGCCAGGGCGGGATGGCGAGCGGCGTGGCGCAGCACCAGTCCCTGCAACAGGAACTCGATGTCCAGCAATCCGCCCGCGCCCTGCTTGAGATCGAGATGCGACGGGTCGGAACGATCGCGCTCGGCGCGCCACTGCGCGCGCATCTTCAGCAGGTCGGCGACGATCCGCGCCGGATCGCGCGCCAACGACAGCAATGCCGCGCGCTCGCGTTCGAACGCCATGCGCAGGCCCGGATCGCCCGCGATCGCGCGCGCGCGCACCAGCGCCTGGTGTTCCCAGGTCCAGGCGCGTTCGCGCTGGTAGCCCGCGAACGCCGGCAGGCTCGCCACCAGCAGGCCCTTGCTGCCATCCGGTCGCAGCCGCGTGTCTATCTCGTAGAGCCGGCCCGCGCGCGTGGGCGTGGACAGCCAGTGCACGACGCGCTGCGCCAGCCGTGCGTACCAGCGGACGCCTTCCAGCGGGCGCGCCCCATTGCTCGTCTGCGCGCCGCGTTCCGGGTCGTAGACGAAGACGAGGTCGAGGTCCGATGCGAAACCCAGCTCTGCGCCACCGAGGCTGCCGTAGCCAAGCACCGCGAAGCCGGACCCCTCGTCCGCAAGCTGGCCGTGCTGGGCGATCAATTCGCGCTCGGCCAGTCGCAGCACCGCCCCGACCACCACCGAGGCCGCCAGTGCCAATCGGCGTGCGGTAAGCACGCCATCGGCGTGGCGATCGCGCAGCGCAAGCCCCGCGCGCAGCGCGAAACTGTCGCGCCATTCGGCGATCGTGCCCAGCGCTTCTTCCAGATCGCCGGCGTGCGCTGCCAGCAATCCCGCGAGCTCGCGCTCGATTTCGGCCTCGCCTTGCGGCAGGTGTTCCAGGCGCGGATCCAGCACGTCATCCAGCAGCAAGGGCTGGGCGATCACGCGTTGCGCCAGCCACGCCTGCTCGGCGCACAACCGCGCGATGCGCGTGCGTGCGGCCGGGTGTTCCTCCAGCAATGCAAGGTAAGCCGAGCGGCGCGCGATCGCCTGCACCAGCTTGCACAGGTTCACGAGTGCCGGCGTGGGCGCGGACGTTGCCCGCGCGGCTTCGATCAACATGGGCAGCAGGTGTTCCAGTCGCTGGCTGGCGCGCGCCGAGAGCCCGCGCAGGTTCGCAACCTGCGCAAGCGCCGCGGCGGCTTCGTCGGCCGGATCGAACCCCGCCTGTGCCAGTTTTCCCACGTCCTGCGCGCCGCCACGCGCGCCGCGCCAGGCGGACATGCTTTGCATGGAAGGCACGGTCGCGGCGCCGCGCGCCTGCGGCAGCAGCACCGCGGCGAAAGCCTCCGCGACGTTGCCGCGATGCACATCCAGTTGCGCCTGCAATGCGTCCCAACCGGCGAAACCGAGCGTCGCCGCAAGGCGCGCGCGCACCAGCGGATCGTCCGGGATCGCGTGCGTCTGCTGGTCGGCGAACATCTGCACGCGGTTCTCGAGCCGGCGCAGGAATCCGTACGCCTCGCGCAACGTCTTCGCGCGCGCGGCCGGCAGATAGCCGCGGCGCGCGCAGGCTTCAAGCGCGGGCAGCAGGCCATGCACGCGCAATGCGGGATCGCGGCCACCGCGGATCAACTGCTGCAGTTGCACGATGAACTCGATCTCGCGGATGCCGCCAGGGCCGAGCTTCAGGTGCTCGGCCAGATCGCGGCGCGCGACCTCGGCGTCAATCAGCGTCTTCATCTCGCGCAGGCCGGCGAGCGCGGTGTAATCGAAGTAGCGCCGGTACACGAACGGTCGCAGCAGGTCGAGCAGGCGTTTCCCCGCGGCGATGTCGCCGGCCACCGGTCGCGCCTTGATCCATGCGTAACGCTCCCAGTCGCGGCCTTCGCGCTGGTAGTACTGCTCCATCGCGGCAAACGACACCGCGACCGGCCCCGCCTCGCCGAACGGGCGCAGGCGCAGGTCCACGCGCGCGGCGATGCCGTTCTCGCTGGACTCGCCGAGCAGGCGCACGAATTCGCGCGCCACCCGCGCGAAGAACTCGGCATTGTCGAGCGAACGCGCGCCGTCGGTTTCGCCGGCGTCCGGGAACGCCAGTATCAGGTCCACGTCGGAAGAGAAGTTCAGTTCGCCGCCGCCAAGCTTGCCCAGGGCCATCACGATCAGCGCCTGCGCCTCGCCGTCGTGGTTGCGCGGCACGCCATAACGCGAACGCATGCGCGACTCGGCGTCGCGCAGCGCCGCCGCGATCAGGGTTTCGTACAACGCGGTGGTGCCGCCCAGGGTGTCGGAGAGGTCGTCCAGTCCGTTGACGTCGCGGAACACCAGCCGCAGCGCCTCGGCCCGGCGAAAGCGGCGCAGCCGCGCGGCGAGGTCTTCGCCATCGCCCGACAACACCGAAGCGCGCGCGGACGCCGGCGACGGATTGCGAAGACGCTCCAGGCCCGGCGCGCCGAGCAGGGCCGGATCACGGCGCAGCGTTTCGTAGGCAAAGTCGCTGGCCAGCAGCAGTTGCCGCAGGCGCTCGGCCACGCCGGCGTCATCGTGCACGCGCACGCCGGTAGCGCGGCAGCGTTCCACCAGTTCGTCGTAGCGCGCATCCGCCAGGGCGGTCAAAGCAGGCGCAGGCGGGTGCGTTGCGGTCGTCATGCGCGGATTATGCCGGGCGCCACGCGCCGGCCGGGCGCCAACATGTCGTTCATCTGCAGCCGGTTACATTCACCTTCCGCTTTATTGATGGCGTTGTCGCGCCAGCGACTTGCGTTTCGCTCGCCGGGGCGAGGGCACGTGAATGGCAAAACTCGTCATGACCCACTCCACAACTGCCGCCAGCCGCCCGATCCTCCTGCGCGTCGTGCCGGCCATCGCGCTCGCACTTTTGTTCGCGCTGGCGACCGGCCTGCTGGACGGCAATCCCGGCGTGGCACCCGCTGCGCTGTTCCAGGCGCCCTGGGCGCTGTTCACGAATGCGCTGCCGGGCCTGCTGCTGGCGCTCG
>DASVDY010000173.1:0-30326 GCA_036380855.1 Rhodanobacteraceae bacterium | reverse complement strand
TCCGACGCTGACAAGGCCAACCCGCCGAATTGCACTCCCTGCACGCTACAGTTCTCCATGTGGCTGCATTCGCTTTACTTCCGGAGCGACTACCTCCAGATAAAACGAGCGCAAAGACTGCTTTCAGCTGAGAACGTGAGGATGACGACAGTGATGGGAGAATTGCCGCAACTACTCCACACTACGAAATGGCCGCCGACTATACCCCTCATTCCCACTCGATCGTGCCGGGCGGCTTTGACGTGATGTCGTAAACCACACGGTTGACACCCTTCACTTCATTGACGATGCGGGTCGCCACCGCACCGATGAAACCCATGTCGAAGGGATAAAAATCGGCGGTCATGCCGTCCGTGGAAGTGACGGCGCGCAGCGCCACCACGTGCTCGTAGGTCCGCGCATCGCCCATCACACCGACCGTCTTCACCGGCAGCAGCACCGCGAACGCCTGCCAGATTTCATCGTAGAGGCCCGCACGGCGGATTTCCTCGATGAAGATCGCGTCCGCAAGCCGCAGGACGTCAAGCTTTTCGCGCGTGATCTCGCCGGGACAGCGGATCGCAAGTCCGGGGCCTGGAAACGGATGCCGACCGACGAACACCTCCGGCAGGCCCAACTCGCGGCCGAGCGCTCTCACCTCGTCCTTGAAGAGCGAGCGCAACGGCTCGACAAGGTGCATGTTCATGCGCTCGGGCAATCCGCCGACATTGTGGTGCGACTTGATCGTCGCCGACGGGCCGCCGGTGAAGGAAACGCTTTCGATCACGTCGGGATAGAGCGTGCCTTGCGCGAGGAACTCGGCGCCGCCGAGCGTCTTGGCCTCCTGCTCGAAAACGTCGACGAACAGGCGCCCGATCGTCTTGCGCTTCTCCTCGGGATCGGACACGCCCGCGAGGGCCCGAAGAAACAGCTCCTCGGCTTCGACATGCACGAGGGGAATGTTGTAGCTGTTGCGAAACAGGCTCACCACCCTCTCGCCCTCGCCAAGTCGCAGCAGCCCGTGGTCGACGAATACGCAGGTGAGCTGGTCGCCGACCGCCTCGTGGATCAGCACGGCCGCCACCGCGGAGTCGACCCCGCCGGAGAGGCCGCAGATGACCCGTCCGCGCCCGACCTGAGCGCGAATATTCGCAATCGCCTCTTCCTTGAAGGCGCGCATCGTCCAGTCGCCGGCCGCGCCGGCGACGTTGCGTACGAAGTTGCGGAGCAACGCGGCGCCATGCGGCGTGTGCACGACCTCGAGATGGAATTGCGTCGCATAGAAGCGGCGCTTGTCGTCCGCAATCACCGCGATCGGCGCGTTCGGGGACGTCGCCACCACGCGAAAGCCCTCCGGCGGGCGGGTGACGCGGTCGCCATGGCTCATCCACACCGGATAGCGCTCGCCCTTGGTCCAAACGCCTGCAAAAAGGGCACAATCCTCCGTCACTTCGACTTCCGCCCGGCCGAACTCGCGGTGATGCCCGCCCTCGACCTCGCCGCCGAGCTGATGGGCCATCGCCTGCTCGCCGTAACAGATGCCGAGGATCGGGACGCCTGCCTTGTAGATCGAGGCCGGCGCGAGCGGCGCATTCGCGTCGAGCACGGAAGCCGGGCCACCGGAGAGAATCACGGCCTTTGGTTGCAAGGCCGCGAAGGCTTCCTCCGCCTTCTGGTACGGCACGATCTCGCAGTAGACCCGCTCCTCCCGCACCCGCCGCGCGATGAGCTGTGTCACTTGCGAGCCGAAGTCGACGATGAGGACTTTGTCGTGCGCCGTCATGGCGCGCTTCTAGAGGCCGCGTTCGATATTGTCGAGACGGAGCCTAACTGCTCCGCCGCAGGAGGCTGACGAAAAAGCCGTCCGTGCCGGTTCGGCGCGGAGTCATCAACAAGCCCGTATCGGAGAGAAGGACGGCCCGCCCAAACAGAAAGGCCCGTTCTCCCAGAGCCGCGGCGGCGACCTCGCCCGGCGGAACCACGGAAAACCGCCGGTCGCGCGCAAGAAAAGCGCCTATTTGCGTGCCATTTTCGCCGGCCAGCACCGAGCAGGTGACATAGGCGATACGGCCGCCCGGTTTGACGAGGCTTGCCGCCCGGTCGAGCACGGCGGCCTGCTCGGCCCGCCGTCGTTCCAGGGCTGCCGGACGCAGCCGCCACTTGGCGTCGGGGTTGCGGCGCCAGGCGCCGCTGCCGCTGCACGGTGCATCGACGAACACGAGATCGGCACGACCGGCAAGATCGGCAAGCGGATCGCTGCCGGGGCGCGGCGTGCGGACCTGGACGTTGCGAACCCCTGCGCGTTCGAGGCGATCATGAATCGGGGCAAGGCGTCGCTTGTCGGGGTCGGTCGCGTAAATCTGCCCGCGATTCTCCATCATGGCTGCAAGAGCCAGCGTCTTGCCCCCCGCGCCGGCGCACAGATCGACCACTTGTTCGCCGGGCCTAGCCTCGGACATCAGCGCGGCGAGCTGCGAGCCCTCGTCCTGGACTTCAACCTGCCCCTTCACGAAGGCCGGTTCGGCGTGAATGCCGGGGCTGCGGGCGTCGGGATCGAGCGGGATGCGCAGCCCGACCGGCGACCAGCGGCCCGGCCCGGCCCCGAGATGGGCGAGGGCTTCCGCCGCGCGGGATACCGTCGTCTTCAGGGTGTTGACGCGCAGGTCGAGCGGCGCGCGCGCGGCGAGCGCCGCGCCCTCCTCCGCCCGCTCCGCGCCGAAAGCTTCGGCCATCTGCGGGTCCAGCCACTCCGGATAGTCGCCCGCGACCCAGGGCGGCGCCGCAGCAAGCTCCGCGGCATCGAGCCGCCGCCTTTCGTCGGCCGTGAGCGGCGCGGGCGCAAAACGCGAACCGTCGGCAAGCCGCGCGACCGCCGTGCTGTCGAGACCCCGCTCGCGACTCAGCATGCCGAGCACGATCGCCCGCGGCGTCTCGGCGCCCATCATCCAGGCGCTCGAGGCGCGGCGGCGCAGCGCATCGTAGACGAGGCCGGCGATCGCCGCCCTGTCGCCCGAACCGGCGAAGCGGTGCGAAAGGCCCCAGTCCTTGAGCGCGTCGGCCGCCGGCCGTCGGCGGTCGAAAATCTCGGCAAGCACCTCGATCGCGGCGGAAAGGCGCGCGGCGGGCGTCATAGGCTCAGCAGAACGCGGACGATGAAGATGATCCACATCAGCATCAGCACCAGCGCGCCCGCACCGAACAGCGCGCCGCGCGTCGGCACATGGTTGCTGGTGACGTGCACATAGGCATGCGCAAGGCGCGAGAGCACGAACATCCAGGCCAGCACCACGAACAGCAGATCGGCCTCTTTCGCAAGCCAGGCGAGGAGGGTGAGCACGTAAAAGAGGATCGGCAATTCGAATTGGTTCGCGAAGGCATTGCCGTACTGAACGCCGCGTCCGGGCCAGTTGGGCTCGCGATTGGCGATCGTGCGCCAATCGAGCCCCCGGCTCAATGCGGATGAGCGGGTCATCGCCATCAGGAAGAATATCACGAACGTCAGGATCACCTGGACGAACAGCGGCAACAGAACGGCCTGCAGCGACATGCAGCACCTCTATTCGCGATCTTCGTGTCGTGTCGGGGACATCACGGTTCCACCCTCTTCATGCGCGACGCGAACGACCACCTTGCCGAAATTCTCGCCACGCAACAGACCGATCAGCGCGCGCGGCGCATTTTCGAAGCCTTCCACAATGTGTTCCCGGTACTTGATCCGGCCCTCGCGCAGCCAGGCCGACATGTCGCGCAGAAAATCGGCTTCGCGGGCGGCGAAATCGGAGACGATGAAACCCCGAATGGTCAGCCGCTTCGTCAGCACGGCCCGCAGGAGCTGCGCCAACGGCACCCCGCGGCTCGGCAGTTCCGTGGCGTTGTAATAGGAGATCAGGCCGCACACGGGGATGCGGGCAAAGAAATTGAGCAGAGGAAACGCCGCGTCGAACACCGGACCGCCGACATTTTCCCAATAGACGTCGATTCCGTTCGGACAGGCTGCCTTCAGACGGTCCGGAAAATCGGGCGCGCGATGGTCGACGCAGGCGTCGAAACCGAGCTCGTCCACCACGTAGCGACACTTCTTCTCGCCGCCCGCAATGCCGACGGTACGCGCGCCCTTGATCCTGGCAATCTGCCCGACCACGCTGCCGACCGCCCCGGACGCCGCTGCCACCACCACGGTCTCGCCCGCTTTCGGGCAGCCGATTTCCGCAAGCCCCGTGTAGGCGGTCATCCCCGGCATACCCAGCACGCCGAGCGCGGTCGAGATCGGCGCTTCGCGGCCGATCTTGCGTACGGCTTTGCCATCGGAGAGCGCATGGGTTTGCCAACCCGTCCGGCCCACGACGAGATCGCCGGGGCGGAACCCTTCCACATGGGAGGCGAGCACAACGCTCACGGCGCCCCCTTCCATGACGCCCCCGACGTCGACGGGCCTCGCATAGGACGGCGCGTCGCTCATCCGGCCCCGCATATAGGGGTCGAGCGAGAGCCAGAGCGTGCGCAAGAGCATCTGGCCCGGTCCCGGCGTCGGCACGGCGAAGGTCTCGAGGGCGAAATTGCTTTCGCGCGGCTCACCCACCGGCCGTGAGGCGAGCACGATTCGGCGTGCAGTTTCCGTCATGGCGGCGTTCCGATCCAATGGGTGTCGACGGAGCCAGTTAGCCGCAATCGCGGCGAACGGCAAAGGCAATTCCCGGCTCCCCCCCGGCGTTCTGAACAGGCCCCTGCCATTGCCGCAAGGCCACAAATCCGGAACCATGCGCGGCCCTTGGCGCTCCCTTCGGCGCAGCCGCAAAGCCCTGCGCCGGCGCCAAGCCCCGCCGTTTCACACCAGGAGAGAATGCAGAAATGAAGGGTTATCTCGTCGGCCAGCTGCGGATCACGGATGAAACCGTCTTCCGCACCGAATATGCTCCGTTTCCGGGGGCGATCCAGAAACAGTTCGGCGGCCGCTTCCTGGTGCGGAGCGACCGGGTCGAACTGCTGGAGGGTGTCTGCTGTGGCCCCCGGCTGGTGGTCATCGAATTTCCGAGCCTCGAGGCGGCGCGCAGCTATTACCATTCCCCGGACTATCAAAGATTGGCACCGATCAGGCGCCGCTCCTGCGAGACGACGCTGGTGCTCGCCCAAGGATATGGAGGAAACCAATGAGCAACATGAAACTCACGCGGCGCACGTTCAGCCTCGCGGGGCTTTCCGGCCTCGCGGGCCTCGCCGTTCCGGCCATCGCGCGCGGGGCCACCGATTATCCGACCAAGCCGATCCGCATCATCATTCCGTTCGGTCCCGCCGGCTCGAGCGATATTTCGGCGCGTACGCTGCAGAACCCGCTGCAGCAGAAGCTCGGGCAATCGATCATCATCGAGCACCGTCCGGGCGCAGGCAGCAATATCGGGACGGCGGCCGTCGCCCGCAGCGATCCCGACGGCTACACGTTGATGATCACCTCAAGCGCCTTCGTCGTAAACCCGACGCTCTATGCCAAGGTGAGCTACGACGCCTACAAGCAATTCGCCCCGATTGCCGACATTGCCGATGCGCCGAACGTGCTGATCGCGAACCCGAAATCGGGCTTCAAGACGCTCAAGGACGTCATCGATTTCGCAAAGCAGAATCCTGGCAAGCTCAATGCCGCCTCGCCGGGCATCGGTACGACGCCGCATCTCTCCTTGGAGCTGCTCAAGCAGCGGGCCGGCATCGATTTCGTGATCGTGAACTATCAGGGCGGCGGTCCGGCCGGACAGGCCATGCTCGCCGGGCAGACCGACCTCTTCTTTAGCGCGCTCCCGAACATTTACTCGCACCTCACGGCGGGAACGATGCGCACGATTGCCATCGCCTCCGACAGGCGCTGGCCGGGATTACCGGACGTGCCGACTTTCGTGGAGAGCGGATTTCCGAATTTCTTGACCTACACCGGCCACCTGTTCCTGGCGCCGGCCGGAACCCCGCCGGAGATCGTCAAGAAGCTCTCGGACGCAACGGTCGAGATCATCAAGCGGCCGGACGTGTCCGAGCAGTTTTTCAAGCTCGGCTATTTCCCCGTCGGCGGCGACGCCGAGGCTGCGAAAGCGCGCATCGCCCGCGATATCCCCTTCTACGGCGAGATCATCCGCAAGGCCAAGTTGCGGATCGAGTAGATCGCGTCCCCAAGCCACGCGCGAGCGGGGCGGCGACCGCCCGGACCCTCCGGGAAGGCTTCCTCGTACCTGAGCGATGTGCTCCCCGCTCGCTCTTGTCCCGACGACTGTGAGAGGACCTTCAGATGGATCAGAAACTTGCCGGCAGAATCGCGCTGGTGACCGGAGCGGCGCGCGGCCAAGGTGCGGCCGAAGCGCGTCTTCTCGCCGAAGCCGGCGCGCGCGTCCTGCTCTGCGACGTGCTCGACGCGGAGGGGGAGGCGACCGCCGCCGAAATTCGCGCCGCAGGCTTCGCCGCGCAATACCGACACCTCGACGTCGCGAGCGAAAGCGAATGGCACCAGTCGGTCGCCTTCCTAAAGGCGGAGTTCGGGGGCCTCAACATCCTCGTCAACAATGCCGGCGTGGCGCTGCGCGGGCCGACCTTTCTCACGACGACACGCGAGCAGTGGGAGCGCGTGCTGGCCGTCAATCTCACCGGCCCCTTCCTGGGCATCCAGGCGGCTGCGCCGCTGATCCGGGATTCGGGCGGCGGCGCGATCGTCAACACCGGCTCGACCGCCGGCCTCAACGGGCATTTCGCGACCGCCTACAGCGTCTCCAAATGGGGGGTGCGCGGATTGACCAAGGCCGCCGCGATGGCGTTTGCCGACTGGAACATCCGCGTCAATGCCATTCATCCCGGCGTCGTCGATACCGCGATGGTCGCAGGCTCGGAGGATTTCGTCGAGGCGATGCAGCACGTCACGGCCCTGCGGCGTGCGGCCGCGCCGGAGGATATCGCGCGCGTCGTCCTGTTCCTCGTCAGCGACGAGGCCGCCTACATCACGGGCGCCGATGTTCCGGTAGACGGCGGCTTCACGGCCCTCGGCGTCTACCGCGAGGTCTTCGAGCGCGTGAAGGCGAAAGCCGGAAAAATCTGACGCTTAAAAAAGGGGCCGACGAACCGAACCGGCTCCCCCCACATCCAAGGCACCCCGTCGCTTCAGGTCCGACTCGGATAGTTCGGGCTCTCGCGTGTGATCATCACGTCATGGACGTGGCTCTCGCGCAGGCCGGCGTTGGAAATGCGTACGAATTGCGCCTTCTCGTGAAACTCGACGAGCGTGGCGGCGCCGACATAACCCATGGCGGCGCGCAAACCGCCCGCGAGCTGATGCAGGACGTTGGCGACCGGTCCCTTGTAGGGCACCTGTCCCTCGACCCCTTCCGGCACGAGCTTCAACGTATCCTTGATGTCCTGCTGGAAATACCGGTCGGCGGAGCCGCGCGCCATGGCGCCGACCGACCCCATGCCGCGATAACTCTTATAGGAGCGGCCCTGGTACAGATACACTTCCCCAGGCGTCTCGTCGGTTCCGGCAAGCAGCGAGCCGATCATTGCGCAGTCCGCGCCGGCGGCGATCGCCTTTGCGAGGTCGCCGGAATATTTGATGCCGCCATCGGCGATGACCGGCGTGTCGGTCTCACGTGCCACCGAAACCGCGTCGAGGATCGCGGTGAGCTGCGGCACGCCGACGCCCGCGACCATCCGGGTCGTGCAGATCGAGCCCGGACCGATGCCGACTTTGATGGCGTCGGCCCCCGCACCGATCAGAGCCTTCGCGCCGTCCGCCGTCGCCACATTGCCGGCGACCACCTGCACTTTGTTCGAGAGCCGCTTGATGCGCGCGACGGCCTCGATCACTCGCCGGGAATGGCCGTGGGCGGTATCGACAACCACGAGATCGACCCCGGCGTCGATCAACCGCTCGGTGCGTTCGTAGCCCGCATCTCCCACCGTGGTGGCCGCGCCGACCCGGAGGCGCCCCTGTTCGTCCTTGCAGGCATTGGGGTTGGCAACCGCTTTCTCAATATCCTTTACGGTGATGAGGCCGACGCAGCGGTAATCGTCGTCCACCACCAGGAGCTTCTCGATGCGGTGCTGGTGCAGGAGGCGCTTCGCTTCCTCCTGACTGACACCCTCCCGCACGGTGACAAGCCGCTCCTTCGTCATCAGTTCGGAAACGGGCTGCTCCGGATCGGTGGCGAAGCGCACGTCGCGATTGGTGAGAATGCCGACCAGGCGGCCGCTGCGCCCGTTGGCTCCGCGCTCGGCCACCGGGATGCCCGAGATTTTGTGCGCCTTCATGAGGTTCAACGCGTCGATGAGGCGCGCTTCCGGCTCAATGGTCACAGGGTTCACCACCATGCCGGACTCGAACTTCTTGACCTGCCAGACCTGCGCGGCCTGCGCCGCGGGATCGAGATTGCGGTGCACGATGCCGATGCCGCCGGCCTGCGCCATGGCGATCGCCATGGCCGACTCGGTCACCGTATCCATGGCCGAGGCGACGATCGGCAGATTGAGCGCAATCGAGCGGGTAATGCGCGAGCGGATGTCGGTCTCCGACGGCAGGACCTCGGACAATCCGGGGCGCAACAGCACGTCGTCGAAGGTGAGTCCTTCGCCAAATATCGCGGCTCGCTTGTTCGCCATGGCCAACTCCGGTCCCCGCGGCGCGCAGGCCGCGGACTGAAAAGGCCTCACCTGCCCTGGGCGGGAACGCCGGGGAAAGAATCGGAGAGGCCGTTTGGGTTGGCGGCGGTCGATACCACACCTCTCCGCCTTTGACGAGGGCGCCGCGCCCTTCGCATGACACCATTGCCGGGGGACAATCAACCCCGCGGCCGACCCCGAAGGGGCCCGGTCAGCTCCGGAAAGGGTCGCCGCGCGCCCAGCCCTCGCGCACGGCGGCGGTGAAATCGGCGAACCGGCCGGCGGCGATCGCGGCCCGCATGCCGGCCATCAGATCCTGGTAATAGGCGAGATTGACCGTGGTGAGCAGGATGGCGCCGAGCAATTCGTTCGCTTTGACAAGATGATGCAGGTAGGCGCGGGAATAGTCTCGCGCGGCCGCGCAGGGGCCTTCCGGATCGAGCGGCCTCGGATCGTCGGCATGGCGTGCGTTCTTCAGGTTGAGGGGACCGAAGCGCGTGAAAGCGAGCCCATGGCGCCCGTTGCGGGTCGGCAGGACGCAATCGAACATGTCCATGCCGCGCGCCACGGCTTCGATGAGATCGTCCGGCGTGCCGACGCCCATGAGGTAGCGGGGCCGATCCGAGGGCAGGACCGGCACGGTGACCTCGATCATCCGCAGCATGACCGCCTGCGGCTCCCCCACCGCCAAGCCGCCCACGGCATAGCCGTCAAAATCCATATCCACGAGCGCGCGCGCACTCGCGAGCCTCTGGGCCTCGTCGTCGCCGCCCTGAACGATGCCGAACAGCGCGCGCCCCTTGGGAGCCTGCTCGAAGGCCCGCTTGCACCGCTCGCTCCAAGCGAGCGAAAGCCGCACGCCGCGGGCGATCGCCTCGGCGGAGGCCGGCAGTTTCACGCATTCGTCGAGCTGCATCGCGATATCGGCCCCGAGCAGCATCTGGATTTCGACGGCGCGCTCCGGCGTCAGGCGGTGCGTCGAGCCATCAAGATGCGAACGGAAGGTGACGCCGCCTTCGTCGATCTCGCGCAGGGGCGAAAGCGACATGACCTGGAAGCCGCCCGAATCCGTCAGGATCGCGTGGGGCCAGCGCATGAAGGCGTGCAGGCCGCCAAGGGCCGCGATGCGCTCCGCGCCGGGCCGCAACATCAGGTGATAAGTGTTGCCGAGGACGATATCGGCGCCGAGCGCGCGCAAGGTCTGCGGTTCGAGGCCCTTCACCGTCGCCTGTGTGCCGACCGGCATGAAGGCGGGAGTTCGCACGCGCCCGTGCGGCGTTGCGATTTCGCCGGTGCGCGCCGCGCCATCGGTCGCATGTCGTCGGAAGAGAAAGCTTTCGGCCACGGCGTCACCGATCAGGCCGCTGAGCTGCCGGCAAAATGCCGGCAGGCAGGCCGTTCAAGAAAGCGCCCTCAGGCGCGAGACAGGAGGCACGCATCGCCGTAGGAGTAGAAGCGATAGCCGCCCGCGATCGCGTGCGCATAGGCCCGTTTCATCGTCTCGAGGCCCGAGAACGCGGCCACCAGCATGAAGAGGGTCGATCGCGGCAGATGAAAGTTGGTGAGCATCAGGTCGGCCGCTCGGAAGCGATAGCCCGGCGTCACGAAAAGCGACGTTTCGCCGGAAAAGGCGCGGACGCGCCCGCCCTCGTCGGTTGCCGTTTCGAGAAGGCGCAGCGCCGTCGAACCGATTGCGACAATGCGGCCGCCGCTCGCCCGCACGGCGTTGAGCGCCTCCGCGGTCGAAGCGGTCACTTCGCCGTGCTCGGGATGCATTTTGTGCGCCGAGGTGTCTTCTGCCTTGACCGGCAGAAAGGTGCCCGCCCCGACATGCAGGGTCACGAAATGCAACCCGACCCCGCGCTCTTGCAGGCGGGCAAGAAGCCCCTCCGTGAAATGCAGACCGGCTGTCGGCGCGGCCACCGAGCCGTCGATCCGGGCGAAAACCGTCTGGTAGTCGCTGCGGTCCTGTTCGTCCGGAGGCCGGCGCGCCGCGATATAGGGAGGAAGCGGCATCTCGCCGCGTTCCTCGATCGCCTGATCGAGGACAGGACCGTGAAACGCGAAGGCCAGCGTGACCTCGCCCCCCTCCCCCTTCGCCTCGACCGTCGCATCGAGCTGCCCGAGGAAGCACACGCGCCCCTCCTCGCCGAAGCGCAGCACATCCCCTTTCCGCAACCGTTTGGCCGGCCGCACGAAGGCGCGCCAGCGCGAGCCGTCAATCCGGTGATGCAGCGTGGCCTCGATGCGGGCGCCTTCCCCACTCTCGCTCAAGCGCCGACCGGAAAGCCGCGCCGGGATCACGCGCGTGTCGTTGAAGACCAGGGCGTCGCCGGCACGAAGCAGATCCGGCAGGTCGCCGATGCCCCGGTCGAGAAGCTCGGGCGTACCGCCCGGCCGTACGACGAGCAGGCGCGCGGAGTCGCGCGGGACGGCCGGGCGCAGCGCGATGCGCTCCGCCGGAAGCTCGAAATCGAAAAGATCGGTGCGCACGGTATCCGTCGTCGGTCCGGACCCAAGATAAGGACCGGACATTTATCTTTATGGATACCGGGTCCGCAGCGGAAGCCCGTGCCCGGCGCCGACGGGGATTTTCACGCTTCGACCAGGACGGCTTTGAGAATGCGATCCGGCTCCTGGACCGGCTCGCCGCGCTTGATCTTGTCGACATTCTCCATACCGGCCGTCACCGTGCCCCAGACGGTGTACTGGCCGTCGAGAAAGCGGGCGTCGTCGAAGCAGATGAAGAACTGGCTGTCGCCCGAATCCGGATTCGAGGCACGCGCCATCGACACCGTGCCGCGCACATGCGGCGCGTCATTGAATTCGGCCTTGAGCTTCTGACCCGAGCCGCCCATGCCGGTTCCCGTGGGATCGCCGGTCTGCGCCATGAAGCCTTCGATCACCCGGTGGAACGGCACGCCGTCGTAGAACCCCTCGCGGACCAATTGCTTGATGCGGGCAACGTGACCGGGCGCGAGGTCCGGGCGCATTTCGATCGTGACCGGGCCCTGCGTGGTCTCGAGCCGCAGCGTGTTGGTATCGGCGGTCATTCCTTCGGTCTCCTTGCTGTTTCGCCCCTCTCCGTCGCGTGCCGCGCGCGGACGATGCGGCGCCTCACCGGGGCGGACCGACCGTCATGTGCAGGATGCGGTCGGGGTTGCGGACGGGTTCGCCGCGTTTGAGCCGGTCGGCGACCTCCATGCCGCTCACCACCTGGCCGATAACCGTGTACTGGCCGTTCAGGCTCGGATAGTCGGTGAACATAATGAAGAACTGGCTGTTCGCCGAATTGGGGTCGGCGGCGCGCGCCATGCCCACCACGCCGCGGGTGAACGGCACGTCGGAGAACTCCGCCTTCAGATTGGGGTATTTCGAGCCACCGGTCCCATCCCCGCGCGAGCCGTCGCCCGTCTGCGCCATGAAACCGTCGATCACCCGGTGGAACGGCGCATTGTCATAGAATTTTTCGCGCGCAAGGCGCTTGATGCGCTCGACGTGGTTCGGCGCGAGGTCCGCCCGCAGCGCGATGACGATGCGACCCTTGGTCGTTTCCAGGGTCACGATGTTGTCCGCATCGGGCTTCTGCGCAGCCGCGGGCCCGGTCGCAAGAACCGCGGCGAGCGCGGCAGCGAAAATCGATCGAATCATGTGCGCTTTCAGACCCTGGCTTTCCCTGCGAATTTCGCGGCGAGCCGCTTCGCAACGCTTTCCGGCACGAAAGCCGTCACATCCCCGCCCATGCCGGCGATCTGCCGGACCAATGTGGCCGTGATCGGGCGCACCGCCGGGGAGGCCGGGAGAAAGACGGTCTGCACCTTTGGGGCCATCGCCGCGTTCATGCCGGCCATCTGCATCTCATAGTCAAAATCGGTGGAATCCCTGAGGCCGCGCACCAGGAGGGTCGCCCCTTCGCGCTCCGCCGCCTTGACCACGAGATCGCCAAAGGTCATGCACGAGAAAGCGCAGCCTGCGGCTTGCGCGAGCGGCCGGCAGGTCTCCTCCAGCATGGCGATCTTCTCGTCGGGCGAGAACAGGGGCGTCTTGCCCGGGTGCACGCCGACCGCGATGACCAGCCTGTCGGCCAGACGGACGGCCTGGCGCACCACGTCGAGGTGTCCGTTGGTGACCGGATCGAACGACCCGGCATAAAGAGCGGTTCGCGGCATGGGCGGGGTCTAGCCCGCCGTTTGGCCGACGGCAAGCCTGCCGCCCTTCCGGCCGCGCGCAACAGTCCATGATGAACCTATCCCGGCCGTCGCGCGACCAAGGCGTGCAGGGGTCTTTCCAGGCGGGCCGACATGCTCAAGCTCTTCCTCGCGGCGCTTTCGTGGGCTTTCTTGTCGGGCGGGTTCTTTGCCGTTCCGAATTGGCTTGCCGCGCCGGGGGCGACCGGCGAAGCGCCGCGCCCCGCCGACGCCTATTGCAGCCGGGGCGACTGGCCCGACCGCGCCCGCGCCTGCCAGGCTTCTGGCCGCCCCTCACTCGTGACGATCAAGCCTAAACCGGCGGAAACGGCGGCCGACCTCGACCGCCAGGGGGCACAGGCCGCCGGTCCGCTCGCATTCAACGGCGGCATCCGCTTCTATGACGCAAGCGGCATTGCCGAGACCCCCGTCACCGCCGAAGCGCCGGCGCCCGGCTCAACGGTGGTGCAGCCGCATCCCGTCCGCCGGCCGGTCCGGGTGATCGAGTCGACCGACTCGTCCGGGCCTTCCGACACGGTCGGCACGCGCTCCGAAGCGTCGGCCCCGCCGGCACATCGGCCGGCTCGGGCCGTGCCGCATCGTCCAGCGGCAGCCCACCGCGCCGTTGCGCCCCGCCGCTTGGCCGCCAACGCCCCTGCGCGACCGCATGGGCTCCTGAGGGTCTACGGCGTCGCCTTCTAGGCGGCAACCCATTCACCGCATCAGGCGCGGAAGGCTCCCGATCGCGGGCCGCGCCTTGCGCGCTCGCCGGATCGGGGCTATTTCCGAGGCTCCGCCAAGCTCCCTTCGTCTAGCGGTCCAGGACGTCGCCCTCTCAAGGCGAAAACACGAGTTCGATTCTCGTAGGGAGCGCCAGCGGGGCATCTCCGCAAGGCTGCTGCGCTCGACCGGCGGCGCCCCGGCGGTGCCCGGCCCGCGAGGTGTACCTCCGGCGCCCGTGGCGCGATCATCTTCGCTCGCCATGCGTCGCGAAGAACCCGCCGCTTCATGCGGGCTTGCGCTTGACCGCGGTCAAGCCGCAGGCGCGCAGGCAGGCCTAGAATTCAAATTGCCGGTCGGGATCCGCAAGGCCGGCCATCCATCCTCCACAACGAACCGCTCGCTTCCGAACCATGGCCTTCGTCGTCACCGACAACTGCATCAAGTGCAAGTACACCGACTGCGTGGAAGTGTGCCCGGTGGATTGCTTCCACGAGGGTCCGAATTTCCTCGCGATCGATCCGGACGAGTGCATTGATTGCACGCTGTGCGAGCCGGAATGCCCGGCCAACGCGATCTTCCCGGAAGACGACGTGCCCGCGGGCCAGGAGAATTTCATCGCGCTGAACGCGGAGCTTTCCAGAATCTGGCCCGTGCTGACCGAACGCAAGGATGCACCGCCCGATGCCAAGGAGTGGGACGGCAAGCCTGACAAGCTGCCCTTCCTCGAACGCTGACCGTATTGCACGACCCCACCCGATGAAACGAAAACGCCGCCCCGGGGCGGCGTTTTCTTTTCTTCGCGATGGCGGAGCGCCGCGGCTCTGAACCGGCTTCAGCCCCCGCCCAGTCGCTGCTGCAGCATCACCAGCACGCGCTTGACCGCCTCCTGGTCGCCTTGCACGTTCACCACGCTGCCCGAGCCCGAGGGCGCGACGCTCACGGTGACCGTGCCGGTGACGGTTCTGGTTTCGCTGTGGCTGCGATGGAACAGGCGATGGAGGAACCCGCCCTTCTCCTCGGGCTGGGTGGTCACCGTGGTGTCCACCGCCAACTGGTAGCTCAGGGCGCTGTCGTCGCGCGCGCTGATCGTGCCGATGCCGCCGCGCTCGAGTGCAAGACCGACCCGATGGTAGGCGCTGGCCGGATCGTCCGCGAGCACCAGCCCGTTGCCGGTCACGACCGCGGTGGGTGGCGCGCTTTCACCGACCGGGGCGGCGCCCGCGCTGCCGACCACCTGGCCATTCACCACGATTTGCGGCCCACCGGCCTGGGGGATCGCCAGCGCTTCCGAATTCGGAGGGGTGTCCAGCCCGGGCGGCACTTCCAGCGGATTGGCCTGCTGCGCGGATTTGTAATCCGCCTCGTGGTGGCGGAACGGATTGTGCGAGCGGATGGTCTGGCATGCCGACAGCAAGGTCAGCGCACCCACCAGGCCCAACGAGAGTGCGAGTCGCGTTTTATTCATGGTCGCATTTTCCATCATAGATCCGTGCGGCGGTGGTTTTCGTTATGCGGCATGCGCCAGCGGCAGCAACACGTCGCGAAGATGCGCGCGCGCGGGACCGGCTTCCAGCTCGACCAGCGGCAGGCGGACGGTGCCGTGGCACAGGCCGAGTTCGGCCAGGCCGGCTTTCACGGCGATCGGGTTGGGCGCGCAATTCAGCGCTTCCAGCAAGGGTTGCAGGGCTTGCACGTGGACAGCGGTCCGGGCGCGATCGCCGCTGCGCGCGGTGTCGCACAGCGCACGGAACGCTGCCGGCACCAGGTTGTTGGCGACCGAGACCACTCCGGCGGCCCCGTGCAGCATGGCGTCGGCGGCGGTGGAGTCGTCGCCGGAGAGGAACACGAAACCGGGCCGCGCCAGTTGCGCGACATCGCGGATGCGCTCGATGTCGTTGCGCGCTTCCTTGATGCCGACGATGCGCGGATCGCTGCGCAGTTCGGCCACGGTCTCAGGCAGCAGGTCGCAACCGGTGCGGGTGGGCACGTTGTAGAGGATGACCGGCAGCCCGCCGTGCTCGGCCACTTCATGGAAATGCCGGCGCAGGCCCTCCTGGGTCGGCCGCACGTAATAGGGCGTCACCACCAGCGCAGCCTGGGCGCCCAGCGCATGCGCGCGCCGGGTCATCGCGATGGTCTTGGAGGTCGCGGCTTCGCCGGTGCCGGCGATCACCGGCACCCGGCCCTCGACGCGTTCGATCGCGAATGCGAGCAGCCGCTCGTACTCCAGTTCGCCCAGCATGTGCGCTTCGCCGGTGGAGCCGGCCACGACCAGCCCCTGCGTGCCGCCCTCGAGCTGATGATCGAGCAGGCGCGCAAAGGCTTCCAGGTCGAGCGCGCCGCGAGCGGTGAAAGGCGTCGCCAGTGCGCAGATGCTGCCGGTGATTTCCAAGGCTGGGGCTTGCATGGAGAGACGCGGCATCTTAGCGGCCATGCCGGCGAAACACCATCACGGTGCTGCTTGCGGGCCGCGCGCGCCGGCGGCTATCCTGAACCGGACATTCCTCCGGCCTGGATCGTCGATCCTTTGAACCGCACCACTCCGCGTCCCGGCAGCGACCACCATCTGCTGATCCAGACGGTTTCCCCCGCGACGCATTCGCCGCTGCTGGCGCTGGCGCGGCGCATCGCCGACGCCGGCTGCAACCTCGTGGACTCGCGCGTCGCCACCATCGGCGCCGACACGTCCGTGGTGCTGCTGGCGCAAGGCGCCTGGGACGCGATCGCGAAGCTGGAGAACGCCCTGACCCGCATCGGCCGCGACGAGGAAGTGCGGCTGATGCACTACCGCACCCAGCCGCGCGACGCGCAGACCCACCTGCTGCCGTACCTGGTCGAGGTGGTCGCGTCCGACAAGCCGGCGGTGCTGGTGGAGCTGATTGACTTCTTCACCCGCCGCGGAATCAGCATCGAGCAGCTTTCGTCCATGCGTTATCGCGCCATGCAGACCGGTGCGGACATGTTCCAGGCGCAGCTCACCATCGGCATCCCGGCCGATACCCACATCGCCGCGCTGCGCGATGATTTCCTGGAGCTGTGCGACGGCTTGAACCTGGATGCGATCATGGATCCGGTCAAATTCTGAAGTTCCACACATGCTCACCTCTCATCCCGGCCAGGGATCGACCGGGCTCAAGAACCAGGGACGGGAAAACCATCCATCGTCATCCCGAATGATCAAGATCGGCAGCAAGGTTCCCAATCTCACCGGCACCACCGCCGACGGCAGCACGCTGACGCTCGCCGACCTGCAAGGCAAGTGGCTGGTCGTGTACTTCTATCCCAAGGACAACACCACCGGCTGCACGCGCGAGGCACAGGATTTCCGCGACCTCCAGCCGAAGTTCAAGCGCCGCGGCGCGCAGGTGGTCGGCGTGTCGCGCGATTCGGCCAAATCGCACGCCAACTTCGCCGGCAAATACGACCTGCCGTTCCCGCTGGTCGCCGACACCGACGAAACCTGGTGCAAGGCTTTCGACGTGATCGGCGAAAAGACGCTCTACGGCCGCAAGTTCATGGGCGTGGTGCGCAGCACCTTCCTGATCGGCCCGGACGGCAAGCTGGCGAAGGAATGGCGCGGCGTGAAAGTGCCGGGCCACGCGCAGGCCGTGCTGGAAACCATTCCGTGATGTGCATCCCTGCACAGAGCAGCAGGCGTCCCTGCCTGCACTTCTCAAAAGAGCACACTTCGATCGAGGTTCCCGCCGAATGACGGTCAATGGCAAGCGCATTTACGCGCTCGACACCAACGTGCTGCTGCACGATCCCACCTCGCTGTTCCGCTTCGAGGAACACGACGTGTTCATCCCGATGACGGTGCTGGAGGAGCTGGACGAGAAGAAGAAGGGCGGTTCGGAAGTCTCGCGCAACGCACGCCAGGCCAGCCGCTTCCTCAACGAACTGATCGTGCGCGGCAACGGCAACGGCATCGCCGACGGCCTGCCGCTGGCTTCGCCCGAAGGCGTGAAGCTGAAGAGCGGCAACGCCAACGGACGCCTCTATTTCCAGACGCGCACCGGGAACGGCAACGGCAAGGCCGACAACCAGATCCTTTCGGCGGTGCTGGAGCTGCGCGAGCGCCATCCCGATTGCGATGTCGCGCTGGTGTCCAAGGACATCAACCTTCGCATCAAGGCGACGATCTACGGCGTCCATGCCGAGGACTACGAGAACGACCGCGCGCTCGACGATTTCTCGCTGCTCTACGCGGGCCACGCGGAACTGCCGGCGGATTTCTGGGATCGCCATCCGGAACTGCGCTCGTGGTCCGAGCGCGGCCACACCTACTACGAGGTGCAGCCGCGCGGTGACGAGGAATGGCAGCCGAACGAATGCCTGTACCTGCCCGGCGAGAACAGCGTCGAGCTGCGCGTCATGGGCCACGAGGAGGGCAAGACGAGACTGGTGCTGCTGGACGACCACAGTCATCCCAATCACAGCGTGTGGGGCATCAGCGCGCGCAACCGCGAACAGAATTTCGCGCTGAACATGCTGATGGACCCCGACATTGATTTCGTGACCCTGCTCGGCACCGCCGGCACCGGCAAGACCCTGCTGGCGCTTGCCGCGGGGCTCGCGCAGGTAATGGACCAGCAGCGCTACCGCGAGATCATCATGACCCGCGCCACGGTGAGCGTCGGCGAGGACATCGGCTTCCTGCCCGGCACCGAAGAGGAAAAGATGACGCCGTGGATGGGCGCGCTCACCGACAACCTGGAAGTGCTGGCCAATCCCGAGGAAGGCGGCTCGTGGGGCCGGCAGGCGACCAACGACCTGCTCGCCTCGCGGATCAAGATCCGCTCGCTGAACTTCATGCGCGGCCGCACTTTCCTGTCGCGCTATCTCATCATTGACGAGGCGCAGAACCTCACGCCCAAGCAGATGAAGACGCTGATCACGCGCGCCGGGCCCGGTACCAAGATCGTGTGCCTGGGCAATGTCGAGCAGATTGACACGCCATACCTGACCGAAACCACGTCCGGCCTCACCTATGCGGTGGACCGCTTCAAGGCCTGGACGCATTCGGCGCACATCACCCTGCGCCGGGGCGAGCGTTCGCGGCTGGCGGACTTTGCGTCGGAGGCTTTATAGGTGCGATCATCCCTGATCGCTGCTTCGCCAAACCATCCCGTACGCGGCAAACTCGTCGGCCATACAGACCAGGACCGGCCGTCCATGGCCGGACTTTTCACAGCAGCCGCTTCGAGCGGGTCAATGACGCCGACCACATTCCAAGGGCGGATTTCCGGTTCTCGGTCCCGAGTCCCGACTCCCGCGATTTGTCTCAGCATCGCCGGCTCGGATTCCGGCGGCGGTGCGGGCATCCAGGCTGACCTGAAAACTTTCGCGGCGCTGGGCGTGCACGGGCTCTCGGCGATCACCGCGATCACCGCGCAGAATACGCGCGGGGTGCGCGCCATCCATCCAGTACCGCTGAAGCACCTGCGCGCACAACTTGATGCGCTGTTCGGGGATTTCCCGATTGCAGCAGCCAAGACCGGCATGCTGGGCGATGCGAAAACCGCGCGCTGCGTCGCGCGCGAACTGGGGAAGCGCAAACCGGCATGGCTGGTGCTGGATCCGGTGATGATCGCGACCTCCGGCGCGCGCCTGCTGGACCGCGACGCAGTCCGGGTGTTGCGCGAGGAACTGATTCCGCTGGCCGACGTGCTGACGCCCAACCTGCCGGAGGCGGAAGCCCTGCTTGGCGCCCGGATCGCCAATTCCCGCGACGCGGAGTACGCGGCGCGCGCACTGCTCGACTTCGGCGCGGGTGCCGTGCTGCTGAAAGGCGGCCATGCGCGCGGACGCGAAGTGCTGGACCTCTATGCCGATCCACGCGGCACCCTGGAATTCCGGCATCCGCGTATGAGAATCCAGGCCCACGGCACCGGCTGCACGCTGTCGGCGGCACTCGCGGCGCATCTTGCGAAAGGCGCAACGCCCCGAATGGCGGCGCGGCGGGCGACGGATTTCGTGCAACGTGCGCTGCGCGGCAGTTTCCGCCCGGGCGGCAGTCAGCTCCACGTCTTGCGGCACCGCTAGAATACGCGGCACGCCGCACCGATTCTTCCGTCCATGGCCCTCGCCATCCGCCTTGCTTTACTCGTCTTGATCCTGCTGTTCCTGGCCTGCGCCTGGGTGGTGCACCTGCGCAGCCGGGTGCGCCTGCACTGGCGCAAGCAGCTCGGCGGCCATGCCATGTTCTTCGCACCGTACAACCTGCTGATGTACGCGTTCTCGGCGGTGCCGGCCGGGGCCTTTCCGGATCGTTCGCGCTTCGGCGAGCTCGATCCGCTGCGCGACAACTGGCGCACGATCCGCGACGAGGCGATGCACCTGTTCGACCAGGGCTTCATCCGCGAGGCCGAGCGCAACAACGACGCCAGCTTCAACTCGTTCTTCAAGGCCGGCTGGAAGCGCTTCTACGTGAAGTGGTACGGCGAGCCGCTGGCTTCCGCCCAGGCGCTGTGCCCGCGCACGGTCGAGCTGGTGAACGCGATCCCGAACGTGAAGGCGGCGATGTTCGCGCTGCTGCCGCCGGGCGCGAAACTCAACCCGCACCGTGACCCGTTCGCCGGCTCGCTGCGTTACCACCTGGGACTCGTCACGCCGAACGCCGACACCTGCCGCATCTTCGTGGACGGCCAGGAGTATTTCTGGCGCGACGGCGAGGACGTGGTCTTCGACGAGACCTGCGTGCACTGGGCGGAGAATCGCTCCGACATGACGCGCGTGATCCTGTTCTGCGACGTCGAACGGCCGCTGCGCACGCGCCTGATGGGCGCGATCAATCACCGCGTCAGCGCGTTCATGGGCCGCATCACTTCCTCGCCGAACACCGACAACGAACCGGTCGGCTTCATCAATCGCCTGTACGCGCTCGGCCAGCGCAACCGCGAGCGCAGCAGGCGCTTCAAGCACTCCAATCCGAAGCTGTTCCGCTTGCTGAAAACGACGGGGATCGTGGTGCTGCTGTGGGTCGTGCTGCTGGCGCCCTGGCCGCTTTTGCGCTGACTGTCACGTATCGAGGCGGCTGCGCGTCCTGTCCATGGCCCCGGACGGAATTGCGCCATGACGCCCATTGACCTCTTTCAGCAACACCGCCAGCGGCTGTTCGGGCTGGCCTATCGCATGCTCGGCACGCCGGCCGACGCCGAGGACGTGCTGCACGACGCGTGGCTGCGCTGGGACGCGCAGGATCCGGCCACGCTGGACGATCCGGAAGCCTGGTTGGTCACGGTGACCACCCGGCTGGCGCTGGATCGCCTGCGCCGGGCGAAAACCGAGCGCGAGCACTACTTCGGGCCGTGGCTGCCGGAACCGGCGGCCGAAATCTCCGAAGCCCCGGATGCGGCGCTGGAACGCAGCGAAACCCTTACCCTTTCCTTCCTGCTGCTGTTGGAGAGGCTCGGACCGGAAGAGCGCGCCGCCTTTCTGCTGCACGAGGTGTTCGATTACAGCCACGCCGAGGCGGCGGCGATCCTGGAAATCGCCGAAGACACCTGTCGCCAGCGCGTGCACCGCGCCAGGGTGCGATTGCGCGAGGGTCGCCCGCGTTTCCGGGTGGATGCCGCGGCACAGCAGCGCTTGCTGGAGCGCTTCATCGCCGCGATGCAGAAGCCCGATGTGGACACGCTGCGCACGCTGTTCGCCGAAGACGCCGTGCACGTCGCAGACAGCGGCGGGGCGGCGCGTGCGACGCTGCGCCCGCTGCACGGCGCGGAGCGACTGGTGCGCCTGTACACGCAGATCGCGCGCGCATCCCGTCACGCCGGCCTGCGCTACGAGCTGCGCACGCTCAACGGCGCGCCGGCGTTGCTGACCTGGATGGGCGAGCGCCTGTTCGTCGCCACGTGGATTGATTGCGAGAACGACCGCATCACCGCGATCCATGCGATCCGCCACCCCGACAAGCTGGCGCGCATCGAAGCGGTCACGAAGAGGGCGGGCAGCGCGTCCTTGCATTGAAGGACGGCGCCCCCGTGCCATGGACGGCACCCCAAGCCCAAGGAGAATTCATGTCACGCTTCAAGCTTCAAGATCACTACTCCGCCCTGCAGCCGCTGTTCGCGCTGGGCAAGCAACTGGATGCCGGTACGCTCGAACCCGCGCTGCGCAATCTGGTCCTGATGCGCGTCTCGCAGATCAACGGCTGTGCGTACTGCCTCGACATGCACAGCAAGGATGCGCGCGCGGATGGCGAGAGCGAACAGCGCCTGTACGTGCTGCCGGCATGGCGCGAAGCGCCGTTCTACAGCGAGCGCGAACGCGCCGCGCTGGTCTGGGCGGAAGCACTGACGCGGCTCGACGCGCAAGACCAGTCCGCGCCGGACGCGCTGTACGAACAGGCGCGCGCGCAGTTCGACGAAAAGGAGCTGGTGGACCTGACGTTGCTGGTGACGCTGATCAACAGCTGGAACCGGCTCAACATCGCCGGGCAGCCGGAGGTCGGCGGCTACAAGCCCGGCATGTTCAAGTGATCCGGGCGGCGCCGTGGCGAAAACCGCGGCGCCCTTGCCTGCCGGAACGCCCGCAGATCAGCGCCTGACACGCTCCACCAGGGCATCGGCAAACGACTCGGTCGTGCCGTTGCCGCCCAGGTCGGGCGTGACGCGATCGTGCGCGGCCAGCGTCGCGCGGATCGCCTCGCGCACGCGCCCGCCGTGTTCCACCTTGCCGATGTGGTCGAGCATGTCGGCCGCCGCCAGCAGCAGCGCGCACGGGTTGGCGATGTTCCTGCCGGCGATGTCGGGCGCCGAGCCGTGCACCGCCTCGAAGATCGCCGCGGCCGAACCGATGTTCGCACCCGGCGCCAGGCCCAGGCCGCCCACCAGTCCCGCGCACAGGTCGGAAAGGATGTCGCCGAACAGGTTGGTGGTGACGATCACGTCGAACTGCCACGGGTTCATCACCAGCTGCATGCAGGTGTTGTCCACGATCATTTCGTTGAAACCGATCTGCGGATACTCCTTCGCGACTTCCCGCGCGACGTCCAGGAACAGGCCGGAGCTCGTCTTCAGGATGTTGGCCTTGTGCACCGCGGTGATCTTCCTGCGTCCGCGTTTCACCGCCAGCTCGAACGCGTAGCGCACGATGCGCTCGGCGCCGCGGCGGGTGTTGCGCACGATGGACTGCGCGGTCTGGCCGTCGGCCGAGAGCGTCTGTCCTTCCGAAAGGTAGGCGCCCTCGGTGTTCTCGCGCACCGTGATGATGTCAATGTTTTCGTAATGCGCCCTGGTGCCCGGCAGGCTCAGCGCCGGCCGGACGTTGGCGTAGAGGTCGAAGCGCTTGCGCAGCTCGACGTTGAGCGACGAGAAGCCGCCGCCCACCGGCGTGGTCAGCGGGCCTTTCAGCGCGACGCGATGTCTGGCGATGGATTCCAGCGTGGCCTGCGGCAGCAGTTCGCCGTGCTTCTCCAGCGCGGCCATGCCGGCGTCCACGAATTCATAGGAAAGGCCGGCGTCCAGCGCGTCCAGCACGCGCAGGGTGGCGGTCATGATTTCCGGGCCGATGCCGTCGCCGCGGATCACCGTTACGGTGGTAGTGCTCATTGAGTAATACCCGAGAGAAAAATTCTTGTTCGTGAATGGCTGTGGTACCAATCCTCGTCCGCGCTTCCAAAGCCCCCATCAAGGCATCGCATCGCGATACCCTGGTCGGCGCCGACTCAAGCGGGCTGAAAAGCCAGAAGCCGCGCAGACAAACGCGCAATTATAGATCGTCACCGCTGCTTTGACGCGATTGCCGGATTGCGCGCGCAGGCAACGCGCACGGACAGTGCGCCCTGAACGACGGAGGCCACGGGGCGCGGGCGGGGATGGCTCCCGCAGCAGGGGTGGTCTGCTGCCGGGCTACCGTGCGGCATCGCCGTCCAGCAGCCGTGCCAGCGAGCCGTCGCGCTCGGCTTGCGCCAGCTCGTCGAAGCCGCCCACGTGGGCGCCGTTGATGAAGATCTGCGGGACGGTGCGGCGGCCGCCACTGCGTTCGAGCATCGCGGCGCGGGCGGCGGGGTCGGTGTCAATGCGGACTTCCCGCCAGCCCAGGCCCTTGGCCTTCAGCAGGTTCTTGGCGGCAATGCAGTAGGGGCAGATCGCGGTGGAGTAGATTTCGATGTCGGCCATGCGGGTTCGGGCGAGCTGTTGTTCGACGATGCGGCCGGGAGCGCCATCCGCGAGCTCGTGGCCGCTTGCAGTCCAGCTCGCAGGAAATTGTCCAATCGGACCGCGATCATGGACGACCGCACAAACACCAAGGCTGAACGTGCGGCGCGCAGCACTGTTGCCGGAACCGATCCCGCGCTAAGTTGTCGAACGTCGAGCGGAACCTTTACCGTCTCCCATGCACGCACGCGCACTCCTCCCCGCCCTGGCCTGCCTCGCACTGGCCCTGCCCGCGGCCGCACAGCAGCAGGACGTGAACCTGCCCAACCTCGGCAGCTCCGCGGCCGGCCTGATCTCCCCGCAGGAGGAGACGGCCTACGGCGAGAGCATGCTGCGCGAGCTGCGCTCGATGAACCAGGTCCTGGACGACCCGCAGGTGGACGCCTACCTGCATTCGCTGGGCTACCGGCTGGTCGCGGCCAGCGCCGATCCCGGCCAGCACTACACCTTCACCGTGCTGCGCAACCCGGAGATCAACGCCTTTGCCGCGCCGGGCGGGTACATCTTCGTCAACTCCGGCCTGATCGCCACCACCGCCAGCGAGAGCGAACTTGCCGCGGTGATCGCGCACGAGCTGGCGCATATCAGCCAACATCACCTCGAGCGCGCTTTCGAGGACGCGAAAAAGAAGGCGCCGCTGTACGCGCTGGCCACGCTGGGCATGCTGATCGCGGCCGGCGGTTCCAGCCCGAGCGCGGGCCCCGGCATCCTCACCGCCGGCATGGGCCTGATGCAGCAGGAACAGATCGATTTCACCCGCAAGGACGAGGCGGAAGCCGACCGCGTCGGCATCGGCACGCTGGCGAAAGCCGGTTTCAACCCGGACGCCATGGCCGGCTTCTTCAACCGCATGGCGCGCACGCTGCGCCCCGGCGGCGGCGACGGCGGCGACTATTCCGGCGATGCGCCGCCGTTCCTGCAGACCCATCCGGTCACCAGCGAGCGCATCGCCGAAGCCAAGGCGCGCGCGCACGTGATCGAGGAACAGGGCCGCAGCGCGCCGCAGCTCGCGACGCTGGCGCCCGCGGACCATCTTTCGCTGCTGCCGTTCGTGAAAAATCCCGCCGCCCTGCTGTACGCGTCGCAGACCGAGGACCATGGCGAATATGCGCTGATCCGCGAACGCGTGCGCGTGCTGTCCGCGCAGGATTTCAACGACATGGTCGCCTACTACGCGCGCAACCTCGCACGCGGCGGCGATTTCGTTACCCCCGCGCATCGCTACGGTTATGCGCTGGCGCTGCAGCGCGCCGGGAATCCGCGCAAGGCGGTGGAGATCCTGCAGCAGTTGCTCGCTGCCACCCCGGGCAGCAGCACGCTGCAACTTGGACTGGCCGATGCGCAACTCGCGGCCGGCCAGCGCGCCGAGGCGCTGCAGCGCTACGCCGCACTGAGCGCGCAATCCCCGCACAACCCGGCGATCGCGCTGGGTTACGCCCAGGCGCTGCTCGCGGACGGCAAGCCCGACAGCGCAAGGCTTGCGCAGGAGCAGTTGAAGCCGCTGCTGGACGACGATTCGGAGCCGGAGCTGTACCGCACCTACGGACACGCCTCGCACGTGGCGGGCGACGACATCCGTGCCGGCGAAGCGTACGCCGATGCCACCTTCCTCTCGGGCCGCCCGCAGGACGCGCTCGGCCAGTTGCAGCGCCTGTCCCAACGCAAGGACCTGGATTACTACGCGCGCGCGCGGATCGAGGCGACCATCGCGCTGATCACCCCGATCGCGCTGGAAATGCAGCGGCGCAACCTGCCGCAAGACGGGGACAAGCCGGACAACGAAGGCGGCCAGCTCGGCTTCCACGCGTGCGGCGGCGATTCCTGCCTGTAGGGCGGGTTTTCAACCCGCCTTCGCCTGCCACTGTCATTGGGCTGTAACATCGGCGCGCTGGAATGACAGCGTGACGGCGACCCGACCGAGCGCATGCGCAAACGCATCCTGATCGTCGAAGACGAGGCCTCGATCCGCGACATGGTGGCCTTCGCGCTGCGCCGTGCGGACATGGAGCCGCTGCACGCGGCCGACGCACGCGCCGCGCAGCACGCCATCGCCGAGCAGATTCCCGACCTGATCCTGCTGGACTGGATGTTGCCCGGAACATCCGGGCTGGAACTCGCGCGCCGCCTGCGCCGCGAGGAAACCACGCGCGACATTCCGATCATCATGCTGACCGCGCGCGGCGAGGAGACCGATCGCGTCAACGGGCTGGAAGCCGGCGTGGACGATTACGTCGTGAAGCCGTTCTCGACGCGCGAGCTGCTGGCGCGCATCCGCGCCGTGCTGCGGCGCACGCAGGGCGACGACGGCAGCGGCACGATCGAGGTCGGAAGCTTGCGCGTGGATGGCCCCGCGCACCGCGTTTACGCGCATGGCGAGCCGGTGCAGATCGGCCCGACCGAATACCGCCTGCTGCATTTCTTCGTGACGCATGCGGAACGCGTGTATTCGCGTGCGCAACTGCTCGACCACGTCTGGGGCGGCAGCGTCTACGTGGAGGAGCGTACCGTGGACGTGCACATCCGCAGGCTGCGCCAGACGCTTGAGCCGTACGGCCTCGATGGCATGGTGCAGACGGTGCGCGGCGCAGGTTACCGGTTTTCCGCGAACCCCTGACCGTGGCAGCCACGCACGATCCGGACCTCAAGCGCGCGCGCCGGCTGGCGCGGCAACTGCGCGCGTTGCGCGATGCGGCGGGCGCGCTGCCGGACGCGCTGGTGCTGCTGGACGCGGGCGGGCGCATCCTCTGGAGCAACCGACCGGCGCAACGACTGCTCGGCCTGGGCCGCAACGACCGCGGCGCGCCGCTCGGCGAGCGCCTGGGTTCGGCGATGGTGGCGGCGTGGCTGGCATCGGGCGGACACGAGGAACTGGACGAGGTGCCGGCGCCTGCCGCGCCCGACGTGCACCTGTCGTTCTCGCTGATCCCGCTGACCGACGGCCAAAGCCTGCTGCTGGCGCGCGACATCAGCGCGCTGCTGCATCTGGAGCAGGTCCGCCGCGACTTCGTCGCCAACGTCTCGCACGAGTTGCGCACGCCGCTCACGGTGATCCACGGCTACCTGGAGCTGATCGAACCCGAGGACGTGCCCGCGCTGGCGCCGATGCTGGGCGAATTGCGCGCGCAATCCAAGCGCATGGGCCAGATCGTCGAGGACCTGCTCACCCTGTCGCGCCTGGAAACGCAGCAGCGCCTGAGCGAGGAAGAAGTCGAGATCGCGCCGCTGCTCGCAACGCTGGTCAAGGAAGCCGAAGCGCTGAGCCAGGGCCGCCACGCCATCGCCGTGGACAACGCCGCGCGTTGCGACCTGCTCGGCTCGCCGCGCGACCTGCACAGCGCGTTTTCCAACCTGGTCAGCAACGCTGTGCGCTACACGCCGGAAGGCGGGCGCATCGGGATCCGCTGGGTTCGCGAGCGCAATGGCGACGCGCGCTTCAGCGTGACCGACACCGGCTACGGCATCCCCGCCCAGCACATCCCGCGGCTGACCGAACGGTTCTATCGCGTCTCCTCCAGCCGCTCGCGCGAAACCGGCGGGACGGGTCTTGGCCTGTCCATTGTCAAGCACGTGCTGGCCTTGCACCAGGCACGCCTGGAAGTGGACAGCGAACCGGGCAAGGGGTCCACCTTCGCCTGCGTGTTCGGGCGGGAGCGGGTACTGCCGCTCTCCGATTGAGCCGCGTCTCCTGCAACATTCAGCCGTGCTGCGTATGATTGGGCGCGCCTCTTCGCTGTCCCGGACGCCATGAAACGAACCCGCCTGCGCTTCTGTGCTGTCGCCCTGCCCCTGTTGTCGCTTGCGCTCGCTGCTTCCGCCGCGCCACCGGCGCCTGCGCCTGCCGCGAGCGCCGCCGCGCCGACGGTCGTGCATCCGCAGGTGAAGCTGCATACCTCGATGGGCGACATCACCATCGAATTGTTCCCCGACAAGGCGCCGCGCACGGTCGCCAACTTCCTGCAGTACGTGAAAGACGGTGTCTACGACGGCACCGTGTTCCATCGCGTCATTCCGGGATTCCTGGTGCAGGGTGGCCTGTACACGCGGCAGTTGACGCCCAGGCGCACGCGGCCGCCGATCCCGGACGAGGCCAATAACGGCCTGTCCAACCTGCGCGGCACCGTCGCCGCTGCGCGCGGACCGGATCCGGATTCCGCCACCGCGCAGTTCTTCTTCAACATCGTGGACAACCCGCGCCTCGACTACGTCGGCAACCAGAGCGGCATGACTTGGGGCTACGCGGTGTTCGGCAAGGTCGTGGACGGCATGGACGTGGTGGACAAGATGGACAACCTGCCGACCGGTCCGCAGGGGCCGTTCGTGGGAGACGTTCCGCGGCCGTTGCCGGTCATCGAAAGCGCAAAGGTGATCGGCGATGCCGCGCAACCGACCGCCGAACCGGTGTCGCCCACGAGCGGGCAGATCCCGGCCAACACGCAGCCTGCGAAGAAGAAAAAGAACGCTACGCCGGTGAAGCACTGAGACGTGGCGACACTCTTCATCTCCGACCTGCACCTCGACGAAACGCGCCCGCAGATCGTCGGGCTGTTCGAGCACTTTCTCGCGAATGAAGCACGCCATGCCGACGCGCTGTACATCCTGGGCGACCTGTTCGAAGCCTGGATCGGCGACGACGACGACGCGCCACTGCCCGCGCGAGCGGCGTCGGCGCTGAAAGCGCTGGAGGACTCCGGCGTGCCGGTGTACTTCATCGCCGGCAATCGCGACTTCCTGCTGGGCGAGGATTACGCGCGACGCGCGGGCATGACGATGCTCGGCGACGGCACGGTGGTGGACCTTTACGGCACGCCGACCCTGCTGCTGCATGGCGACACGCTGTGCACGGACGACGCTGCCTACCTGGCCTTCCGCACGCAGGTGCGCGACCCGGCGTGGCAGCGGCAGTTCCTGTCGCAGCCGCTTGCCGCCCGTCGAGCCTTCGCGCAGCAGGCCCGCGACGCCAGCCGCGAGCACACGGCGCAGGCCGCCATGGAGATCATGGACGTCAATCAACACGCGGTCGAAGTCGCGCTGCGCGGCGCGCAGGTGACCCGCATGATCCATGGTCACACGCACCGACCCGGGATCCATGACCTGGAACTCGACGGCACGCCCGCGCAGCGCATCGTGCTGGGCGACTGGTACGAGCAGGGTTCGGTGCTCCGCGTCGGTGCGGGCGTCCTTGAATTGGGCGGCATCGAACCCACCTGAGAGCCCGACGCGCCCAGTGGCGCAAGCCGGTGTCGGAAAACATGAAGCTGGAACAAGTCCCGGTCACGGGCCGGGAGACGCAAGCCGATGCAACGCCGCAGATGGTGGCGCTCTCGCAGTTTTACCGCGCGCTCAACACCCGGGATCTGGAGCTGATGTCGCAAAACTGGTGGCAATCGGACGAAGCCGCCATGGACAATCCCGTGGGCGGGATCAAGCGCGGCTGGAATGAAATACGCGAGGTTTACGCGCGGGTTTTCGCCAATCCGCAACCGTTCTGGTTCGAGTTTTTCGATTACAGCTATCACCAGACGCCGGAAATCTTCTATGTGGTCGGCCGCGAACGCGGCGAATACAGCGTCGGTGGCGTGGTGCTGCCAATGGCGATCCGCACCTCGCGCCTGTTCCGCCTGGTGGACGGCCAATGGAAACAGGCGCACCATCACGGCTCGATTGAAGACGCATCCCTGCTGCGGAGCTACCAGCAGGCGGTGCGCGGGGCTGCAGGTTGAGCCTCGAACCGCACCGTTCGGTCGGCCAGGCCATCGGCCACCGCGTCCAGGATTCCCGCAACCCTTCTGCCTCGGAGAACACCGTGCAATTGATCGGCCTGCTCGATTCGCCTTACGTGCGCCGCACCGCCATTTCGCTGCACCTGCTCGGGATAGCGTTCGAGCACAAGCCGCTGTCGGTGTTCCGCGATTTCGACGCGCTGCGGGCGATCAACCCGCTGGTGAAAGCGCCCACGCTGGTGTGCGACGACGGCACCCAGCTCGTGGATTCCGCGCTGATCATTGACTATGCGGAAACGCTCGCCGGGCGCCGCCTGACGCCCGCGGCGCCGGAGGCGCACCGACGTGCGCTGCGCTGGATCGGCGTGGCACTGGTCGTCTGCGAAAAGGCCGTGCAGGTCTACTACGAACACAAGCGCAAACCGGAGCGGCAGGATCCCGACTGGATCGCCCGCGTGAGCGGGCAGCTGCAATCGGCCTGCGCGCTGCTCGAGCAGGAATTGCGCGGCACGGGCGAACAGGAGTGGCTGTTCGGCGAGGCGCTGACGCAAGCCGACGTCACGCTCGCGGTGGCCTGGGGCTTCGCCCGCCTGGTCGCGGCGGACGTCGTGCCGGAAAACGATTATCCGAAGCTCGCCGCGTTCGCCGCGCGCGCCGAGCGCACGCCGGAGTTCCTCGCGTATCCGATGGATTGATCCCGTCGGACCGTGGATGGATCGCCGTCACGTAGGGCGGGTCTTGACCCGCCATTGGCCGCGGTGGCGGGACGAGACCCGCCCTACAGTGCGTCGGACGCGGCAGCGATCGCATCGCACAGCCGCTCCACCGCGATCACTTCCATCTCGCCGATGCGCGATTTCTTCGGGGCATTGGCTTTGGGCACGATCGCGCGCATGAAGCCGTGCTGCGCGGCTTCCTTCAGGCGCTCCTCGCCG
>DASVDY010000172.1:0-4418 GCA_036380855.1 Rhodanobacteraceae bacterium | reverse complement strand
GGGCCGGGGTTGGCAAACGAATCGTTCGGTTACCAAGCCCCCCCTGCGCTGGGCGAACCACAGGGAGAGCTTCGCTTGTTGTTATGGTGCGTCAGCTTGTTGCTTGACAGTGGACCCTTGCTTACTTCTTCTTCTTGGCTTTCGCCTTGGACGTCTTGCTGGCGCGGGTGGCCTTGGCCATCACGGCAGCCTTCTTCGGAGCGGCCTTGCGGGCGCCCTTCTTCGCCGCGCGCTTGCGCGCCGGCTTCTTCGCGGCTTTCTTCGCCGCAGGTTTGCGCTTGGCGGTCTTGCGTGCCGAAGCGGTCTTGGCGCGAGCGGGCTTGCGGGCCTTTTTCGCGGTGGACTTCTTGGCCGCCTTCTTGGCGGATTTTTTCGCAGCAGCTTTCTTCATTGCCATGGTTCGTCTCAGCTCCTCATCAGTTGGCAGTGGTTGCCCAGTAAACGCATGCAGGAATGCTTCGCAGAGCAGATCGCTGTTGCTGGCATGCCGCAGGTTCAACACCTGGCGACGTGTACGTTCGTCGGAAAGCAACCGGAGTACATGCAGCGGAATCGAGACGGTGATTTTTTTCACCTGGTCACTCTTGTGACCGTGCTCGACATAGGGCTCGATGTACTTGGCAGCCGGCATATTTCCTTCGGACGCATGTCGTCGGGCGCAGAAACTATTCCTGTAAAAACGCGGTGTCAATCAATTTTTCGCGATGGATGAAGCCCTTGCACGCGTTGTGCACAGGGCGGGCGAGGCCATGGATTGCCGCTTCAAGGCAGTGGCGCCGCACTTTGCCTGGACGTCTATACATCCATACACTGCAGCTGAGCGGCAGCCTGCGGAATCGCTGCAGGCCGCGTCACAGCTAGGCTTCAGGGCTCGGTGCCCGCGCAAGGTGCGAGCGCGCGCGGGGTTGAACGAGCGCGCGCCGCGCCGTGATCGCGCGCGGCGCAATCGAGGGCAACCCGGACTGAACGGCGGGAAAATTTCAGCGCAGCGCATCCGCCATTTCGGCGGCAAAAAGATCCAGATCGGCGCGCGTTTTGGTCTCGGTCGCGCACACCAGCAGCGCGTCGTCCAACTCGGGATAGTCCTCGCCGAGGGCGACGCCGGCGACGATGTTCCGACGCGCAAGCGCTTCGATGACATCGCTCGCGGGTTTCGGAAGACGCAGTGCGAATTCGTGGAAACCCGCGCGCGCGAACAGCGGCTGCACGCCGGGGATCGCGCACAGTTTTTCACGAAGCGCGCGCGCGTTCGCCATGCTGTTGCTCGCGACGCGGCGCAGCCCTTCCGGTCCGAGCATCGCCATGTAGATGGTCGCAGCCGTCACCAGCAAACCCTGGTTGGTGCAGATGTTGGAAGTCGCCTTGGCGCGTCGGATGTGCTGCTCGCGCGCCTGCAGGGTGAGCGCGAAACCTTCGCGACCGTCCAGGTCGGTCGTGCGCCCGACGATGCGGCCGGGCATCTGCCGAACCAGCGCCTGCTTGCAGGCCAGGATGCCGAAATAAGGGCCACCCGACGACAACGGCACGCCCAGGGGCTGGCCGTCGCCGCAACAGATGTCGGCGCCCTTCGTGCCCCAGCGCCCCGGCGCCTTCAGCACCGGGAGCGACATGGGATTGGCCACGCCGATCACCAACGCACCCTTCGAATGCGCCCAGTCGGTCAGCGCATCCACGTCTTCCAGCACGCCGAAGAAGTTCGGCTGCGGGACCACCAGCGCGGTGAAGGCGCCGAAATCCTGCTGAGCCAGCCACGCGGGATCAATCCCCCCCGCGGTATCCCCGCCATGGCAGAAGTCGAACTCGGCAACCTCGATGTCCTGCAGCTCGACGATCGTCTTCAGCGTCTTGCGGTAGGCCGGATGCACGCTGCGCGGCACCAGGATCCGGCGCGGCCCGTTCTTGATGCAGCGCTCGGCCATCAGCGCGGCCTCGGCCAGCGCGGTGGCGCCGTCGTAGAGCGAGGCGTTGCTGACGTCCATGCCCGTCAGCCGCGTCATCATGGTCTGGTATTCGTAGATGAGCTGCAGCGTGCCCTGGCTGGCTTCGGCCTGATACGGCGTGTAGGCCGAATAGAACTCGCCGCGCGACACGATCGCCCACACTGCCGCGGGGATGTGGTGCTCGTAGGCACCGGCGCCGGCGAAGTTCAGCGGCGTGCCGTCCATCGCCGCGCGCGATTTCATCAGGCGCGTGACTTCCATTTCCGACAACCCGGCCGGCACGTTCTTCAGTGCCTCGACTTTCAGCGCCTGCGGAATCTCGTCGAACAGATCCTCGATGCGCTCGACGCCGATCGCGGCGAGCATGGATTGCACATCGGCTTCGGAATGGGGAATGAAGGGCATGGGAGGAAACAGGAATCAGGGAGGAGAGCGGAACACTACAAGGTCGTCATTCCGGACGCGGCGCAAGCCGCGATCCGGAATCTGCTGTTGGTCCGCTGAAGAGCAGATTCCGGGTTCCGCGCTGCACGCGGCCCCGGAATGACGAGATGGCGCATTGAGGATCCAGGGCTTGTCTTGAGGTTTGCAGCCGACTCAGTGTTCGTCGCCCTCGATCAACTCGGCATAGGCATCCGGATCCAGCAGTTCCTCGAGCTGATCCTTGGCCTCGGCATCGGGCTTGACCAGGAACAGCCAGCCGTCGCCGTAGGCGTCCTCGTTGATCGTTTCGGGCTTGTCGCCGAGGATCTCGTTGACCGCGACAACTTCGCCGCTGACCGGCGCGTACACGTCGGATGCGGCCTTGACCGACTCCACCACCGCGCAGGCGTTGCCCGCCTCGACGTGGTCGCCGACGTTCGGCAACTCGACGTAGACCAGGTCGCCGAGCAAGCCCTGGGCGTGATCGGAGATGCCGATGCGCACCTGGTCGGCGTCCTCGACGCGCGCCCACTCGTGGGATTTCAGGAATTTCAGGTCGCCGGGTATCTCGCTCATGGTTTAATCCTGTCGGGGCCAACTCAGAGAGCGGTTGCAAAGCTGCTGCGCTCGGCATCTTGCGCGCCGGCGGTGCTCGGAATCCTCATGTACTGACGTGTACACTCCGGTTCCTGCGCTCCGGCGACGCGCAATCTGCCTTCGCTCGCGACGCTTTGCAATCCGCTCAACATTCTAGCCGCATTGCGCATCGGCAAAAATACGATTTTAAAGGTTCTCGCAAGGTTTCCCGTCGCGCACGAACGGATACTTGACCACGCGCACCGGCAGCTCGCGGCCACGGATGTCCACGCGCAGATTCGCCCGCGCACCCGTCGGCACCCGCGCGAAGGCGACCGACTTGCCCAGGGTCGGCGAGAAGATGCCCGAGAGGATTTCGCCGTCGCCCTTTTCCGTGAGCACGCGCTGGCCGTGGCGCAGCACGCCCTTGTCCTCCAGCACCAATCCCACCAGCTCGCGCGGCACGCCTTGCGCCTTCTGCTTCTCCAGCGCGGCGCGGCCGATGAAATCGCGCCCACGGAGCTCTTGGCCATGGACGGCGCTGTCCAGCGCCACCGTCCAGGCCAGGCCCGCTTCCCACGGCGTGACGTCCTCGTCCATGTCCTGCCCATAGAGATTCATGCCAGCTTCCAGGCGCAGCGTGTCGCGTGCGCCCAGGCCCGCCGGCGCGACGCCCGATCCAGCCAGCGCATTCCAGAACGCAACCGCGTGCGCTTCCGGCACCATGATCTCGAAGCCGTCCTCGCCGGTGTAGCCGGTGCGCGCCACGAACAGCGGCATGCCGTCCGGGCCGCGCGCTTCCGCCGCGACGAACTTGCCCAGCTTCTCGATGCGCGGGCGGTCCTCCGCATCCAGCAGCGCCAGGACCCTGGCGCGCGCATTCGGCCCCTGCACCGCGATCATCGCCAGGTCCGCGCGTTCGGTCACCGACACGGCGAACGCTTTGGCCTGCTTTTCGATCCAGGCCAGGTCCTTGTCGCGGGTCGAAGCGTTCACGACCACGCGGAAGAAATCTTCCGTCAGGAAGTACACGATCAGGTCGTCAATGACGCCGCCGCGCTCGTTCAGCATGCACGAGTACAAGGCCTTGCCCGGCGCCTTGAGCTTGTCCACGCTGTTGGCCAGCAGGTGGCGCAGGAATTCGCGGGTGCGGCTCCCCCGCAGGTCCACCACCGTCATGTGCGAGACGTCGAACATGCCGGCGTCTCGACGCACCGCGTGGTGCTCCTCGATCTGCGAGCCGTAGTTGAGCGGCATGTCCCAGCCGCCGAAGTCCACCATCTTCGCGCCGGCGGCGCGGTGGGTGGCGTTCAAGATCGTCTGCTTGCTCATGCGGGGCTGGCCGGGGTCAAAAGCGGGATTATCGCCGATACGGACCGGAAACTGATAATTTGTCCGCATGGATCGCAGCGATACCCGCACCGGCGACGTCGTGTGGCGCCAGGAAGGCGGCGCCGAGCCCGTGCTGCGCTTCAGCGG
>DASVDY010000171.1:0-5126 GCA_036380855.1 Rhodanobacteraceae bacterium | reverse complement strand
GCAGGATGATGTCGCGGAACTGCTCGGGCGTGGTGAAGCTCGATTCGGCCGAAACGGTCGCGGTGATGCCCTGGCCGGGCACGGTGGGCGATGCCCCGACCGCGCCGGCCGCAAACATCACGTTCTGCTTGCGCACCGCGTCCAGCGCGTCGGTGGCGGTGAGTCCGTAGCCCTGCAATTTCAGGGGGTCCAGCCAGATCCGCATCGCGTATTCGGAGCCGAACTGTTTGACCGAGCCCACGCCGTCAACCCGCGAGATCGGGTCTATCAATTGCGAGGCGATCAGGTTGTTGAGCGCGGCGGTGTCGTAGCTGCCATCCTGCGACTGCAGCGCGATGACCTCGAGGAAGCCGGTGCCGGATTTGCGCACGGTGACGCCCAGGTTGTTGACCGCGGCGGGAAGGCGCGGCTCGGCGGCGTTCACTGCGTTCTGCGTCTGCACCGCCGCGGTGTCGAGGTCGGTGCCGCTCCTGAAGTACAGCGTGATGTTGGACGAGCCGGTCGAGTTCGACGACGAGCTGAAATAGAGCAGGTTGTCTATGCCCGACAGGTTCTGCTCGATCACCTGCGTGACCGTGCTCTGGATCACCTGCGCGTTGGCCCCCGGGTAGCTCGCACGGATCTGCACGCTCGGCGGCGCGATCGGCGGATACGCCTCGATCGGCAGGTTGAAGATCGCGATCGTGCCGCCGAGGGTGATCAGGATCGCGATCACCCACGCGAAGATCGGACGGTCAATGAAGAATTGCGGCATGGGTCGGGGGTGGCTTGAGCGGGTTACCGATCGCCCGCAGCACTCTTGGCGCAGGGGTCAGGGCCGAGTAGCGAAGGTGCCAAAGTCGGATGGTCACAATGGAGCGGAGTCTTGTCGGAGCAGCAGGCTCTTTCGACAACGCTGGAATGAGCCCGGAGCTTGTCTGGAGCGCCCTCGCTACTCATCTCGCGCCCCTGTTCCATCGTTGGTACTTGCGTCTGACCGGTACGGCACCGGCTGCACCTTCTCCCCGGGTTGCGCCTTCTGCACGCCGGAGACGATCACCCGATCGCCATCCTGCAGGCCGCTTTCCACTACCCAGTCCGCGCCGTGCTGGCCGTCGAGCGCAACGCGCTTGCTCTGCACCTGGTCGCCCGTGCCGACCACGAGCAGGTAGGCGCCCTTGGAATCGCGCAGCACCGCGGCTTGCGGCACCTCGAAGGCGTGATGGCGCTGGCCGAGCGTCAGCTGCAGCTTCACGAACATGCCCGGCAGCAAGGCGCGTTCGGGGTTCGGCACGATCGCCCGAAGCGACACCGCGCCGGTTTGCGGATCAACCGCGAGATCGGCGAAATTGAGCGTGCCTGCGTGCGGGTAGGCGCTGTCGTCGGGCAACAGCAACCGCACCTGCGCCCGCTGCGGCGCCGCCAGTTTCAGGTCGCCCGAAGCCTGCGCCTGGCGCAGCTTTTCGACCTCCGCCATCGGCTGGCTGAAATCCACGTAGATCGGATCAATCTGCTCGATGGTGGTCAGCGGCTGCGCGTCGGTCGGGGACACCAGCGCGCCCTCGGTGACGTTGGCACGACCGGCGCGGCCGCCGATCGGCGCGGTGACGGTGGCGTAACCGAGGTTGATCTTCGCGGTTTCGAGATTGCCGCGCGCCGCCTTCACCGATGCCTTCGCGCTCGCGGCCGCGGCGATCGCATCGTCGAGGTCCTGTTTGGCGATCACGCCGCGGGCGGAGAGTTCGCGCATGCGCGTGGCCTTGACCTCGTCGTCGTGCGCGGCGGCCTGCGCCTGGTCCAGTTGGCCCTGCGCCGCGCGCAACGCCGCCTGCAGCGGCGCCGGATCAATCTTGAACAGCACGTCGCCGGCCTTGACGTCGGTGCCTTCGGTGTAGGCGCGCTTCAGCACGATGCCGGTGATGCGCGCGCGCACCTGCGCGGTGCGGGTGGCGGCCAGCCGGCCGACGAACTCGCGCACCAGCGGCACGCTTTGCGCGTGTGCCACCACCACGCCCACCTGGGGAGGTGGCTGCGAATCGGGGGGCTGCGATTTTCCGCAAGCGGCGAGGGCAAGGGCCGACACCAGCAGCGCGCAGCCCGGGAGGTAACGCGACATCGGGAGTTTCTCAACCAGACAGACCGGTAATTATCCGGCATCGGGGTCCGCCGCGTCCGTAGGCCAAGGGTCATGTCGAGGAAGCGGGGGAGGGCGTGTTGCTTCTGCCATCCCGTGTTGCGGCCGGCGGTTTCGCGGTCAGGCCATGGCGTTGTCGTGCACCACCACCCGATCGCGGCCTTCGCGCTTGGCGCGATACAGCGCCTGGTCGGCCGCGCGCTTCAGCTCCTCGGGACGGATGCCCTCGATGGACATCGCCACGCCGATGGAAACCGAAGGGGCGGGCAGGCGTTGTCCGCGGTGGCGCAGCTCGATGTTCGACGTCGCGCTGCGGATCGCCTCGGCGCGCACGATCGCGCTCTCGGCATCTATGTCCACGAGCAGCACGGTGAACTCCTCGCCGCCGTAGCGGCAGGCGATGTCTTCGCCGCGGCACAGATGGACCAGCGTCTGTCCGAATTGCGCGAGCAGGGCGTCGCCCGCGTCGTGGCCATGGCTGTCGTTGTAGCGCTTGAAGTTGTCCAGGTCGAGCATCAACAGCGCGACGTGGGACTGCCGCCGTTCCGCGCGGGCCAGCTCGCGCGGCAGCGAAGCCTCGAGGTAGCGGCGGTTGAACAGCCCGGTCAGCGGATCGCGGATGGACTGTTCGCGCAGGCTCTGTTGCAGGCGCAGGTTGGCGATGGCCAGTGCGAGCTGGTCGCCGACGGTCAGCATCAGTTCGCGCGAGCCGGGATCGAAAGCGTGGTCCGAAACCAGGCTCAACACGCCCAGGATCTGGCCCTGGGCCGACAGCGGCAGGCACAGCATGTGGCCCGCGGTCACCCCGGCATGTACCAGGTGCGCGCAGGTGGGCGCGGCGATTTCGCCGAAGCCCGGGTGCGCCTGGCTGCGGCGCAAGGCCCAGCAATCGTCCGGGGCGAACACCGATTCGGCGAGGTCGGCGCCGCGCGCGCCCCAGTGCATGCACGACTCGACCGCGTTCTGCGAGGCGTTGATCAGCGCCAGGCAGCCGGACATGTCCGGCAGCAGCGGCGGCAGCGCGCGCTCGATCACCGCGATGGCTTCGTCCGGTTCGCGGCAGCTTTGCAGCATCTCGCCCAGCAGCGACAGCCGGCGCAGCGTGTCGGCCAGTTGCCGCGCGTCGCCCAGCGCCAGTTGCAGTTCGCGCGCGCCTTCGGCAAGCCGTTCTTCGGAGTGGCGGCGCCGTCGCTGTTCGGCGCGCACGCTCACCAGCGCAACCAGCATCAGCAGCAGGCTGCCGCCGACCGCGACGGCGGCGACCACCGCGACCATGACCGCGCTGCGGTCGCGCCTGGCCTCGCGTGTGGCCAGCAGCGCGCCCTCGACCGCGCGCATGTGCTCGCCCAGTTCGACGACGGGCCGATCCGGCTGGTTGACCATCGCGATCACGTCGGACCTCGCCGCATCCGGGCCGCTGGTGCGGTAGTCGTTGATGATGCGGGTCAGCACCGCGCGCTGCATGGCGATCCGCTTGCCGAGCCGGGCGGCGTTGGCGGACTGTTCCGCGTTGTCGCTCACCAGACCGCGCAGCTCGTCAACCAGCCGTTCGGCTTCGGCCATGCTGCGGTAATAGCGCTCCACGAACGCATCGCGCCCGGTCAGGCCGTAGCTGCGCGCCTCGATTTCGGCGCTGTGCACGTTGTAGATGATCAGTGTGATCTGTTCGCGCACCTGGTAGCTGTGCAGCGTGCGTTGCTGGTAGTGGGTGTATTCGCGCGAGGTTCCCAGGCCCGCGCCCGCCAGGATCAGGATCAGCACGGCGGCCGCACCGAACAGGAACTGCAGGCGCAAGTCGAATCGCCCCGCAGTCGTCTGCGGGCGACCCGTCATTGCCGACCGTGCTGGATTCAGCGGGTACCCGGGCGCTATGCTTTGCGTCCTCATTACCCCCGGATTGTCCCCGATCCCCGCCATGAACGACCTTCGTGCCCCTGCCGGGGCCGCCGACCTTGCTCCCTTGCTGGACCTCGTGCGGAGCAAGTTCTCCGCCAACTGCGTTCCCATCGCAGAACAATTTGTGAAAACGTGCTGCGCGTCACTGGCCCCGGACGAACTGACCGAGCGTAGTGTAGCCGCGTGGGCGGCGCTGATGGCCGATCTGTTCAGCTTCTCGAAGCTGCGCCAGCCGGGCCAGACGCTGGTTCGCGCCTTCAACCCGGACCGCGAGCGCGACGGCTGGGAGTGCGGCTGTTCGGTGATCGAGGTGGTGACCGACGACATGCCGTTCCTGGTGGACACGGTCGGCATGGCGGTCGCCGGCGCCAGGCTGCAGATCCATCGGCTGATCCACCCGGTGCTGAACGTCGGCCGCGACGCCCGTGGCGAGATCGCGACCCTGGACGGCGGTGGCGATGCGCGCCTGGAATCGGTGATGCACGTCGAGGTGGATCGCCTGAGCGAAGAGGAACTGCGCGACCTGCAGGCCTCGGTGGCCGCGGCCTTCGGCGACGTGCGCGCTTCGGTCGAGGACTGGCGCGCGATGCGCGACAAGATGCTGGAAATCGCCGAGAAGCTCCCGCAACGGCGCATGCCGTTCAATGCGGAAGAAGTCGCCGAGGCGCAGGCATTCCTGCGCTGGGCGGTGGACGACCATTTCACTTTCCTCGGCTACCGCGAATACGCGGTGGTGGAATCCAGCGGAGACGAGCTGTTGAAGGCCAAGCCGGAATCCGGCCTGGGCATCCTGCGCAGCATGGACCTGGCGGTGGCGCCGCGTTCGCTGAAGTCGCTGGTCGCAAGCAAGCTGCCGGCATCGGGCTCGATGGATGCGATCATCCTGACCAAGACCAATGCGCGCTCGCGCGTGCACCGGCCCGGTTACATGGATTACATCGGCGTACTGTGCTTCGACGAGAAGGGCAAGCCGGTGGGCGAGCAGCGCTTCCTCGGCCTGTTCACCTCCACCGCCTACATGCGCCGTCCGCAGGACGTGCCGCTGGTGCGGCAGAAGGTGGAGGCGGTGATGCAGCGCTCGGGCCTGCGCCGCGACTCGCATTCGGGCAAGGCACTG